>CANLCU010000084.1 GCA_947489135.1 Micrococcales bacterium | reverse complement strand
TGCGTCTAGGAAGTCTTCACGTTCAACAAGTTTTACTCGTTCACGTTCTTGAGCTGCTCCTAAAGCCTTCTCTGTTGCATCAATCTTTAGCCACTCAGGCCAGCCTAGGAACTGAACACCCTTTGAGTTAAGTAGTGAAACAACATCAGCTTCATCAGCGTTAGCTGGTTGCCACCAAGAATCTCTATCTTCAATTACACAAGCAATAGTTTCCATAGCATCGCTCTTAGTGTGACCAATAAGACCGATAGGTCCACGCTTGATCCAACCAGTTGCATAAACACCTGGGATGTGTTCACCGCTCTCATCTAATACACGACCTGCAGCATTTGTAATAACACCAGTTTTGTGATCGAAAGGAATTGAATCTAGTTCTGAACCAAAGTAACCAATAGCTCTATAAACAGCCTGAACAGGGAACTCTCTGATTTCCCCTGTACCGGTAACACCACCAGAACCATCTAGTTCAGTTCTTTCAATTCTTAGACCAGTTACCTTGCCATCTTCACCAAGTATTTCTTTAGGTGAACTAAAGAAATGTAGGTGAAGCCTCTTTGTTGCACTAGTTCTTTCTTTACCCCTGTGGCTCTCTAGGGTGTTAACCATGACTCGAGTCTGGTTGTTGGTATCAATAGCTTCTTGAGAACCTGCATCGTATTTGAAGTCTTCGTCATAGACGATGGTGTCGACACCTTCAATGTCACATGCTTCACGAAGTTCTAGTGGGGTGAACTTAACCTGAGCAGGTCCACGTCTACCGAATACGTGAACATCAGTAACTGGAGATCCTAATAGTCCCTGATAGACGTTGTCTGGAATATCAGTTGATAGAAGATCTTCAGGTTGCTTAGCCAAGATACGAGCAACATCTAGTGCTACGTTTCCATTTCCTAGTACCGCTACCTCTTTGGCATGTAGTGGCCACGTTCTTGGGAAATCAGGATGTGCGTCATACCAGTTCACAAAGTCAGCTGCACCGTAGCTACCATCTAGTTCAACACCTGGAATCTTTAGCTCTGCATCTTTGATTGCACCGGTTGAGAAGATAACTGCGTTGTAGTGACTCTTTAGTTCATCAAGAGTGATGTCGGTTCCATACTTTACGTTTCCAAAGAATCGAATGTCTCCTCTATCAAGAACTTCATAGAGGGCTCTGATGATGCCTTTGATTCTTGGGTGATCAGGAGCAACTCCGTAGCGAACTAAACCGTATGGCGCAGGTAGTAAATCAAATAGGTCGATACTCACATCAAAGTCTCTTTCAGCTTTGATGATTAGGTCTGCTGCATAGATACCGGCAGGGCCGGCACCAACAATTGCTAAACGCATTTTGTTCAAGTTAAATCAAATCCTTATTTACTGGTTGCGGTCAACAACAGCTTCAGCGAATACTCGCAGAGCGTCTTTGACCGGTGAATCTGGCAATGGAGCTAGAGCTGCAACAGCATCTGTTGCCCAAGTCTTAGCTAGCTGATAAGCCTCTTCAAGAGCTGGATGCTCTCTAAGCTTGGCTACCGCTAGCGCTAACTGAGCATCATCTTCAAGGCCTGCATCAATTATCTCAACTAGTTCACGTGCTTTAGGGTCAGTGGCTGCATGGGCTCTAAGTAGAAGGGTAGGCATGGTTGGCACCCCTGCTCTAAGGTCTGTGCCAGGGGTCTTACCTGAGTCATCAGAGACTATGTCAATAACATCATCAATGAGCTGGAAGGCAACACCAACCTTCTCACCATAGATTCTCATTGGTTCTCTGTATTCATCAGGACCATCACCGTAGACAACGCCTAGTTCAGCGCTAGCTGCAATTAGAGATCCAGTCTTGTCAGCAAGAACTTGAATGTAGTGGGCAATTGGATCTTCACCATTTTGAGGACCCAAAGTTTCATGCAGTTGGCCTAGACATAGTCTTTCGAAAGTGTCTGCTTGCAATGAAAGAGCTTTGCCACCTAGTCGGCTAACAATCTGCGATGCTCTTGCGAATAGTAAATCTCCAGTCAGGATTGCAACGCTATTGCCCCATACTTCATGAGCGGTTGGAACACCTCTTCGCATAGGTGCTCTATCCATAACATCATCGTGATACAAAGTTGCCAGGTGAGTAAGTTCAACAACGACAGCTGCTTTTGTTACTTCATCTTTAGAGTCATCGCCAAGAGCAGCACCTAAAAGAACTAGAACAGGACGTAGTCTCTTGCCACCTGCTTCAAGTAGATGTCTTGAGGTCACATTGGCAACAGGATCAGTATGGGTAACTGCTTCTAGTAGTTGTACTTCTACTTGTTCTAACCCTGACTGAATCTTCTTCAGTAGAGCCTTGTCCACTACCTTACGTAGTTGTGGAGGTAGAACTATCTTGTTCATTTAGTAGCTTTCTTAGCACTATGTATTGCAACGATTCCCAAACTTGAATTCTTGTAATTGGCTTCGGTGAAACCAGCTTCAATTAACCACTGAACTAAAACTTCTTGCTTAGGCCAAGCGGCAATAGATTCTGAAAGGTAATCGTAAGCACCTTTGTTCTTTGCTAGAAGCTTGCTTAGAGTTGGCAAGATGTTGGCTAGATACCAGCGATACAAACTTCCAATAACAGGAGTTCTAACATGGGAGAACTCACAGATAACAACTACCCCGCCTGGCTTTAGAACTCTAAGCATTTCCGTTAGAGCCTTCTTAGGATCCACTACGTTTCTAAGACCAAAAGAAATAGTTACTGCATCAACTGAATTCTCAGCAAAAGGCAACTTAGTTGCATCAGCAAATACAAACTCAAGGTTAGGGTGACGTTTTCTACCAACAGCTAGCATTCCCTCGCTGAAATCACTCGCTATTACTTTTACCCCAGGCTTAGCAAAAACAACAGATGAAGATCCTGTGCCTGCAGCTAGGTCTAGAACTGTTTGACCTGATTGAGGATTAACAGTTTTGAGAACTTGTCTACGCCAAATACGGTCTTGTCCGAAGGAAAGAAGGGCATTGGTGCGGTCGTAGCTTTCAGCAACCGAATCAAACATGGCTGCGACTTCTGCCGGCTTTTTAGCCATATCCGCTTTATTCACAAGGCTAAGTCTAATCTTTGCCTTGATGAGTATCTACTGCCCTGCAGCCTTTAGGTAGCGTAATTTAC
>CANLCU010000083.1 GCA_947489135.1 Micrococcales bacterium | reverse complement strand
AGTAAGGGTTATCTCTTTGGTATGAAGTGATGTCCCCAAACAGAGCCAAGAGGCCTATATTAGAGAAGTACTTTGAAAGAGGGCTTCTGAATGTATAACGCAATTGCTAGAAATAAGAGAAACACACTCATCATCATTGCTGTGTGGGTACTCTTCTTTACTGGTATCGCAGCATTGCTGTCTTGGCTAACAGACAACATTTGGGTTGGTGTAGCTCTTATTGGTTTCATTCTTGTATACACATTGATTCAGTACTTCTTAGCAGCGACTATGGCAATGGGACTAGCCGGTGGAATCAGAATTACAAAAGATACCAATCCAAGACTATGGCGTGCAGTTGAGAACCTGGCTATCAGCGAAGGCATGCCTATGCCTAAGGTTTATGTAATTCCTGATCAGTCAATCAATGCGATGGCTATTGGTAGAGACCCATGGCATGCTCACGTAGGAGCAACAGAAGGTCTTCTAAAGATTACTGAGAAGTATGAGCTAGAGGGCATCATGGCTCATGAGATGGCACACATCAAGAACTATGACACTCGCGTGAAGATGATTGTGTTTGGTTTAGTTGGAGCATTCTCTGCTCTTGCTCAGTTCTGCTTACTTTTCATTCTGGGGTTCTTCGGATCTTCAAGACTTGGTCAACCTCGACAGAGAAGCGTATTCCTTAGCATTTTGCTGTTTCCAATTGGATTAATTCTTATTGCAGTTGGTTTTGTTGCCTGGCTTATCTCAGCAGTCCTAGGCCCGTTGGTTATGAATGGTATCTCTAGACAAAGAGAATATCTTGCTGATGCAACAGGTGCTCTAATGACTAGGCATCCAGAAGCTTTGATGTCAGCACTAAACAAGATTGAACTCTTCAGTGAAGCTGCTAGCCGCAAGAACATCGCAACAGCCGGAATGTATTTCACTAATCCATTTAGAAGAGGACTGTTCGCAAGGCTACTCTCTAGCCATCCAGACACAGAAGATCGCATTGATCGTCTAGCCGAGATGGCACAGGACTTCTAAAGAACTTTTAGCTAGTTATCGAACGGGCACTTAGGGCTGCCAGAGTAGATAAGAGCACAGGCATTGCTAAGTCTTTTAGCAGCTGAGATACCGTTCACCATATCTAGACCACCATATTTATTGTCTGGATCGATTTGCTCTTCGTCAATCAGGCGACCCCAAGAGACGATACCTAGCACTCTACCTTCTGAGTCCAGCAGTGGACCACCGCTGTTTCCAGGGTTAGTTGGGGCATCCATGTAATACTCGCTGTCAGTGATTTTGCTGATGATTCCAAAGGTGGCGTAGTTGATTTCACCTAAAGGATTACCAAGCTCAACAACCCAGTCACCTACTCGTCCAGCAGGGGCTGGCTCAAGGGTAGGTAGTTTTACACGCATGTAGATCAGGGCGATGTCAGCGACAGTGTCAAGCTCATCTTCTTTAACTTTTCCAACAGGGTCTTTTCTGAAGAGGACACCAGTGTAGGTCTTACCGGATGAGACAACATCAATCTTGTCTTCAGGCTTGCAGTCATCAAAGATGTGTGCGGCTGAGAAGACAGCAGTCTTATAGCCATCAGGCACCTTCACATTGATGCCAACCGCTGTTCCAGTGGAACCGCCGCATGACACCTCAAAAGTCGCAGAGCGTGCTTTAGCAACAACATCATTTGGGTTGAACTTGTTATCAACTAGGTCAACAACCTGGAAACACAGAACAATGAGAGTGACTAGAGCACCAGTAGCAACAGTAGGTAGAACCCATGCAGGTAGACCCCAACGTGGACCTGTGCCAATGTTGAATGAGTCCTCATTAGCTAGGTGGCCCCAGATACCGTTGGTATCTCGCTTGCGTCTTCTCAGTGATCTAAATGAAACACCTGGTCTTTTGGCCATTAGTTAGAAACTTCCACTCTGCGGCACATGCGCTGCAAGTCTTTATCAACTTTTCCGGCACCAGTCCACTCAGTCCCGCAAGTACCTGCTCCAGCTGAAGAAATTGAACCCTTATAGCCTGCTGCACGAACTAGGGAAGCGAAAGCTGCGGCTCTCTTCTTGGTGAGCTTCTTGTTTGTTGAGTCAATCTTGGTTTTACCCTTTTGGTAATCAACCTTGTCTACTCCAGCAGCAGCAAAGCCAGTAACAGTCATCTCATCGCAACCTTTGCTCTGGAACTGTGTACTCATGTTTTTGGCAGTTGTCTTTGCTTTTGACAGATTTTTGAAGATTGCGGAGTCAGGAAGGAACTCAACACCGTCTTCTTCGTAAAGCTTGATCAGTGTGCAAGTCTTTACTTCGAATGTAGGAACAGGGATAGCCAAACGGTGAGGGTCACCCGCTCCACACTGAGCACAAACTTCTTTCAATTCACCATTTGCATATTTGATAACGTAACGCCAGAAGCTCTCTAGAGATTTAGCGGACTTCTCTGAAAGTTCTTGATTAACGCCATCAACCTGGCCCAATCCGTACCAGTGAACCTCAGCACCTTGAAGATCAGGAATTTCGCCGATGGCATTCAAACCTTGGGCGAGTAACTTAGCTGAGGAATCGGACTTAGGGAACATTCCCTTTTCCTGCATCTCGATAGCACCTTCGGTTTGAATTCCATTGCTAAGGATGAAGATCTTTTTAGGACCATCAATTGTTAGCTGGTCAGCAGCGATACTCAAAGCCTTGAGGATGTTGCTACCTTCTTTAGTTTCGACTTGGTCGTCAGGTCTCTTCAGACCGCCAGCAGCACACTTGTTTGCTTGGCGGAAGATACCGAATGTTCCATTAACCGCGTCCCTGATGTCATAAGCAGATTCACCAAGAGGTTGAACGGAACGCTTCGCAAGCATTCTTGGTCTGCCATCGGCAAGTACAACTGAAAACTCTCGTCCAATTGATTCTTCTAGTTGAGAATCAGGGAGGTTTCCACCAAGTGAGTTGATGACCTCAGTCTCAGATCGTGTCACAAGTGTTAGGAAGTCAACGAAGTTGTCTGTAGGAGCAAGAATCGCAACTGTTTGAGCAGGAATGCTAACGGGGGACTTCTGAACGTTCAATTCGCAGTATGTTCTTGAGTCTTCCTGCGACACATCCATATCAGCTTCTTTAGTTTCAGGTGCACAAGAAGACAGGAGAAGGGTCAACACCAACGCGGCTGCTCCGGCATCTCCATATTTC
>CANLCU010000082.1 GCA_947489135.1 Micrococcales bacterium | reverse complement strand
TTTGCGATGATTGCTTTGCAAGAGCGTGGATCATTCTTTGTTGACCCAACCAGTGAGGTTTACGCAGGTATGGTTGTCGGTGAAAACTCTAGAGCTGATGACATGGATGTGAACATCACTAAGGAAAAGAAGCTCACCAACATGCGTGCTGCTTCAAGCGATGAATTCCAGTCTCTAACCCCTCCTCGCAAACTATCTCTAGAGGAGTGTCTAGAGTTTGCTCGTGAAGACGAGTGTGTTGAGGTTACTCCTGAAGCAACTCGTATCCGCAAGGTAGAACTTGATGCCAACATTCGTGCTCGTAACACTTCTGCTAAGAAGCGTGCGAACGAGAACGCTGGCTAGTCAAATACTTAAACGAAAAATGGACCTCGATTGAGGTCCATTTCTCTTTAAGCTCTTTTTATGCAGCTACTTTCTTAGCTGGCTTTAGGTAAAGGTAAGTTACTGGGATTAGGTAAGCGAACCAAACGATTGTCTCCAGGATTGCAGGAGAGGATCTGAAGCTAACTGTTCCTCTTAGTAGAACATCAACGAAGCTGTCCTTAGGAATAATTCCACTTACGTCGTAAGCCTTCTCGGTTAGGAATGGTAACCAACCAATTTCTTGTAGTTCGTGGATTCCGTAGGCAAGGATTCCGGCAGCAACAACAATCAAGAAAGCTCCGGTGTATTTGAAGAACTTGCTGATGTTTAGTTTTAGTGCTCCACGGTAAATCAGGTAACCAAGACCGGCTGCAACTAGTAGACCAAGGGTTGCTCCTAGTACTGGGTTCGTGTCATCGCCAGCGGCTCGAGATGAGCTCCATAGGAACACAGAGGTTTCAACACCCTCACGGATAACTGCGAAGAAGGCAACGCCGACAAGAGTCAATACAGAGGTTGAAGCTAGATCAATCTTTTTGTGTAGTTCACCTTTTAGTGCTCTGCTCTGCTGTGACATCCAGAAGATCATCCAAGTCACAAACACAACGGCCACGATAGAGGCAAGTCCTGCAATCATTTCGTTGATGCCGGAAGGGGCAACTGAAACAAATACGGTTAGCCCAATACCAACCAGGATCGAGACCAGAATGGCAGCTAATGTGCCCCAAAGCACGGCAATGGCACCTTTTTTGTTGTTTGTCTTGTTCAGGTAGGCAACTAGGATTCCCACGATTAGGGAGGCTTCTAGGCCTTCTCTAAGGCCAATTAGAAAGTTTGCGAGCACTATATCCTTTCGCGATGGTTATCAGACCATTCGAAGTTAGGGTTACCTAAGTAAAGATACCCTAAGTTCCTAGTTAGGTCAATGGAGAGAAGAACTGAACTAAGGTTTTTCTATGGCAAAACAATCCTTCAACGCTAAAAGAATCTTTTTAGTCCATGCCCACCCCGACGATGAGAGTCTTCAAACTGGGCACGTGATGGCCGATGCAGTTCTTCGTGGAGCTGAAGTATTTCTCTTTACCCTCACAAGAGGTGAAAAAGGTAAAGCAAAGCTAGAAGAACTAAAGTCTTTGGAAGCTAACCCATCAGCGATGGGTGCATTTAGAGCTGGTGAACTAAAGAACGCTATGGCCGCTCTTGGAGTGAAGAACTTTAAGTTTGCAGGTACCAGAGCATATATCGATAGCGGTATGAGAATTGGAAACCTTGGGGTTCCAACAGTTCCACCAAAACTCGATCAGATGTCTCTAGCTGCAGTTTCTATTCCGGTAGTCGCCGATGACATTTATCAGGCCATGGTTGAGTTCAAACCAGATGCCGTTATTACCTATAACGCCAAGGGTGGTTACGGTCATCCAGATCACAAGAAAGCTCACGATGCCACAGCGATGGCAATGAGAAGATACCGTAAGGCAGTCAAGGGTAAGAAACCTACCTTCTGGGTAATCTCTGAACCAGGAGAAAGAGCAACAGTGATTATCGGTGGCGAGAGCACTGCAGAACTCAAGAAGGCAGCTCTTCAGGCTCATGCTAGCCAGGTAACAATCAAGAGAGACACTTATTCAGTCGCATCAGGAATTGAATTCAAGTTCTCAGATCCTGAACGTCTTCGTCAGGCAAGCCCTAACTTCCTGCCTTGGTTCAAACCTGCTTTCAAAGCACTATTTGGCTTCCCGCTAGGAATCATTTTGGGATATGCAGGCTCTCTAGTTCACAACATCGTTGCAGCAAATGAAAGACAGTCTCCGCTAGGTCTATATCTGGCTCTTGGAGCAACTGCATCTATTGCCCTTGGTCTTCGCACCTGGCGCGGTTCAAGAGGAGCTATCTATCTCTTGAATGCTGGAATGCTGGTCTCTATTTGGTGGCTATCTCGCAATAAGACTTTTGATGCCTTTATCGCTGATGACAAGTACGGCAACCGCTATGTCCTATTTGCTATAGCTATTTGTGTGGTGGCAGCAGTATTTCCAAAGATTGATGTCGCAAAGTGGCGTGCTAGATCAAAAAGAGCACACCTCTAGAGAGATAATTGAAACCAGTAATGAAAAGGATTATCTAAGTGACTTACGTAATTGCACTACCTTGTGTTGATGTCAAAGACAAAGCTTGTATAGCTGAGTGTCCAGTTGACTGCATCTATGAAGGTGACCGCATGCTCTACATCCACCCAGATGAGTGTGTTGACTGTGGTGCTTGTGAGCCAGTATGTCCAGTAGAAGCTATCTACTACGAAGATGATCTGCCTGAGCAGTGGTCTGATTACTACAAGGCAAACGTTGAGTTCTTCAGTGTTGTTGGATCTCCTGGCGGTGCTGCCAAGGTTGGTCCTATTGAAGGCGATCACGAAGTTATTAAAGCTCTACCGCCACAGGCCTAAGCCATGTTTGATCGCTTGCCGGAATATCCATGGCAGAAACTAAAGCCTTTCCAAGCGATTGCTGAAAAGCATGCCAATGGCATGGTTGACCTAAGTGTTGGATCTCCAGTTGACCCAACTCCAAAGATTATTCAAGACGCCATTAGAGATTCCACTAACGCTCCTGGCTATCCATCTACTGCAGGTTCACTTGAATTCAGAAATGCAGTTGCAGAATGGTTTGGCAGAAGAAGGGGAGTAACCCTAACTTCAGATCAGGTTATGCCAACTATTGGCTCTAAAGAATTTATCTCTTTCCTACCGCTAATGCTTGGTCTTGGTAAAGGCGATGTCATTGTTCAACCATCTGTTGCATACACCGCTTA
>CANLCU010000081.1 GCA_947489135.1 Micrococcales bacterium | reverse complement strand
GAAGTATCTTTCTACTTCAACGACGCGCTTGTTTACTCACTTCAGAAATCTGAAACAGGTCTAACTCGTTGGCCGTTTGGTCCTAATGCTCAAGGTGTGGACCCAAGCTTCTATGCAATCTTCAACTTGGCGATGGGTGGCCACTTCGGTGGAGCTATTGACCCAACACTAAATTCTTCATCTCTAAACGTTGACTGGGTGCGTTATTACTCAGTTGATGGACTCGGAAAAGTAAACCCTAGATAAAACGCTTGTGAAAGCAAACAACAAAAAGGAAAGGCAACAAATGAACAAGACAGTAAGAAGATCCTTAACAGGTGCTGCCACCGCGATTGCTTTGCTCTCCACAATCGCCATTCAACCGGCACACGCTGCATACAATCCACCAGTAGTTGGAACAAGCATCATGCGAATGACTGCACCTCTTCCAGGACCTACTAACAGCGTTAATCTAACCCCAGATGCAAAAGGTAAATGGGACCAGTTCTATGGCAAGGGTCTAAATGCTCGAGTTTTGTATGCAGATGTTAGAAGCACTGTCCTTCTCACTTTCAAGTACACCAATGCAGCAGGACTTCCTTATACAAACAGAACTGTTTATTTGATTGTGAACAAGAAATCTTCGTGTTCGAAGACGACCTTCTCTACCACTCAGCCAACAAACTACCCTGGCGGTAACAGACCCAACACGAGCGCAATTGTTAGAGACTGGTGTGGAGATCAGCCCCAGCTAGGTGCTGGTGAGACTGCTATTCAAGCAACAACAGACGCTTTTGGTAAAGCTACCTTCAACATGACCAACTTCAACATCACAGGTGAGCAGTTCCCAGCAGCGCTGAACAAAGAAAATGTCTATTCGAAGGGTATTGCCTGCGGAGATGACGTCATGTGTATGCAGACCACCATCGCTCCAAGCTTGTTTGCTCACCCAACTGAAGCTCAGGAGAGATTAGAAGACAAGGACCTGATCTTCTTAGCTTTTGTGAACCCAAAGCTCACTGCCTCAGTTGCAACTCAAAAGGTCAAAGCTGGCACTACTAAGACACTGACTTTCAAGCTAACTAACCTTGCAAAGAAGCCAGTAGCTGGAACCACAGTCACCTTTGAATCATTCGGTGAAGGTGCCCAACCTCAGGAGTATTCAGTAATCTCTAACGCCCAAGGTATCGTCACTACAAAGGTGACTGCACCTAAGGGCACAGTCGGCCTTCAGGTAGTCAGAGCCAAGATTTACGGGGCTCAGGTGGGGACTGATTCCAAGATCTACTGGGGTAAGTAGTAAATAAACCTAGAAAGAGCCAGGTGACTAGATCACCTGGCTCTTTTCTTATTCCTGCTGCCTACTGGGTTATGTCATTAGGGCTAGGTAGGCTTTATCTATGACTCGACTCAGTGAATCAGGGGACATGCTTAAGTGCAACTTCTGTTCTAAAACTCAGAAGCAAGTGCTGAAGCTTATTGCAGGCCCTGGCGTCTACATCTGTAATGAGTGCATTGATCTTTGTAATGAGATCATCGAAGAGGAAATGGGTAAAACCCCTAAACAGGTTCAAGAGTTTGATCTACCTCGACCAAAGGAAATTTTTGGCTTTCTCAACGAGTACGTTGTTGGTCAAGAGCAAGCGAAAAAGGCACTTTCAGTTGCCGTCTACAACCACTACAAGCGAATTCGTGCAGTTGGAACACTAACCAACTCAGGCAAAGCTCACGACTCCATTGAAATTTCCAAGTCAAACATTCTTATGATCGGTCCTACCGGTTGTGGCAAGACTTACCTCGCTCAGACTCTAGCGAAACGTCTAAACGTTCCATTTGCTGTAGCGGATGCAACTTCTCTAACCGAGGCTGGTTATGTCGGTGAAGATGTTGAAAACATCCTTCTAAAACTTCTTCAAGCTGCGGATGGCGATGTGAAGCGTGCAGAGCACGGAATTATCTACATCGATGAAATTGACAAGATTTCACGTAAGGCTGAGAACCCTTCAATCACTAGAGATGTTTCTGGTGAGGGTGTTCAGCAAGCACTGCTTAAGATTCTTGAAGGCACAGTCGCTTCTATTCCTCCTCAGGGTGGACGTAAGCACCCTCAGCAGGAGTTCATCTCTCTAGACACCACCAACATTCTTTTCATCGTTGCTGGAGCATTTGCTGGGCTTGAATCTATTGTTCAGTCCCGTGTTGGTAAAAAGGGAATCGGTTTCGGTTCGGAGATTAGAAACAAGGATGAAGAAAACGATATCTTCACTCAGGTTCAACCTGAAGATCTTCGTAAGTTTGGTTTGATTCCTGAATTCATCGGTCGTCTTCCAGTTGTAGCTGCGGTGACTCCTTTGGATAAGCCAGCATTGATTCAGATTCTTGCTGAACCTAAGAATGCTTTGATCAAGCAGTACCAAAGAATGTTTGAGATTGATGGTTTTGAACTTGAGTTTAATCACGAAGCTCTAGAAGCAATTGCTGAAGAGGCAATCAAGCGTGAAACAGGTGCAAGAGGACTTCGTTCAATACTTGAAGAAACACTTGGTCAAATCATGTTTGAGATTCCAGGCAGTGCTGTGCAAGGTTTAGTACGAATCACTAAAGAGGTTGTTGCAGGAACAGAGCAGGCTGTTGTAGTTCCAATCAAGGCATCAAGACAAGAAAAGTCGGCCTAATAATTGGCTAAAGCCATCTCTGATCTAAGAGCACCAATACTTGCTGGGACTGTTGCGAGTGTTACTGGTACCGCAGCGTCAACAGCAATCTTCCTAAGTGCCTGTGTAGCAATTGGAGCAACCAAGGAACAGTCCGTCTCAATGGTTGCTCTCTTACTAGTTTTGTATGGATCCCTCTCCATAGTTCTGAGCTGGCGTTTCAAGATGCCAATTTCAATAGTTTGGTCCACGCCAGGAGCAGCACTTCTTGCTGGTTCATCGGTTTCCGGTATTGGTTTCAACAATGCAATGGGAGGGATCCTAATTTGTGGCTTACTTCTGGCTCTGACTGGCTTGTGGCCAAAGCTTGGAGAGCTTGTTTCAGCTATTCCAAAATCAATTGCCAGTGCCATGCTGGCGGGAGTCATTTTCAGTTTTTGTGTGGCACCATTTGCAGCAAGTGCTGAGTATCCGATGTTGGTATTACCGGTTATTGCTACCTGGTTACTTCTTTACTGGCTTGCTCCAGTTTGGGCATCACCTGTGGCGATTGTTTTGGCTTTCACACTCATCGGTTTGAATCAAGGATT
>CANLCU010000080.1 GCA_947489135.1 Micrococcales bacterium | reverse complement strand
TGGCAAGTGAAGTTTCCCAGCTACTCGAGATACCAACTATTGGTATTGGTGCAGGAAATGGCACTGATGGTCAGATACTAGTCTGGACAGATTTTGCTGGCCTTTACCCAGGTAAGGCTAGAAAGTTTGTGAAGCAATACGCAAACCTTAGATCTACTCTTCTAGAAGCTGCCTCGTCATATCGTCAAGAAGTAGCAGACTCAGTCTTCCCAGCTGAAGAACATTCACACGAGTAAAGAGATACAACCTAATTAGGCCTAGCTAGTCCTTATCTTGCTCGTCTTCTTCGGACCAAGTCTTTGATCGACTCTTTAGAATTTCAAAAGCGTTCTCGGCATCTTCCCTAGTTTCAAAGGGCCCAATGCGATAGAGGGCAAGGGCTTGTTTACCTACTTCAACGCTCATTGTTTTGGTGTTGAACCAGTATTCGGTCTTGTGCTCTTCGCTAATTTGTTTGCTCCTCTTGCGTTTCATTTCTGAGCATACAGAGCCTAGGTATCTAGTATGGAACTATGCCTAGAGATGCGAAAACTGGAAACCTCATTCCTGGTCGCATTAGCCCAAAACTAGATGTTCCAGCTTCCATCCCAAGACCTGAATACGTTGGAAAAGCAGTGCCCTCGAAGTTCACTGGGTCAAACATCAAGACCCCAGAGCAAATTGAGAAGATCAGGCATTCAGGCAAAATAGCAGCACAGGCAATCGAACTTGTCGGTCAGAATGCTAAGCCTGGAATCACAACTGACGAATTAGACAAGATTGCTCACAACTTCATCATTGAAAACGGGGCATACCCCTCCACTCTTGGGTACAGGGGTTACCCAAAATCTATTTGTTCTTCACTAAACGAAGTCATCTGCCATGGCATTCCTGATGACACTGTTCTAGAGGACGGGGACATCCTCAACATCGACATCACTGCCTACATCGATGGCTTTCATGGCGATAGCAACCAGACTTTCCTGGTTGGTGAAGTAAAGCCTGAGGTTGCTGAGCTAGTTGAAAGAACTCGTGAGGCACTGGCTAGAGGTATCGCTGTTGTTGCTCCAGGAAGATCAGTGAACCTAATTGGTCGAGCAATTGAGTCTTACGCAAAGAGATTCAACTACGGAGTGGTTAGAGATTTTACCGGTCACGGCATTGGCGAGGCTTTTCACAGCGGACTAATCATTCCTCACTACGATTCAGCTCCAAAGTATTCAGATGAAATGCAAGTTGGAATGGTCTTCACTATTGAACCGATGCTCACACTTGGCACATACCAGTGGGATATGTGGGCTGATGGTTGGACTGTTGTTACCAAAGATAAAAGTATTACCGCTCAGTTTGAGCACACACTAGTTGTCACCGAAACAGGTGCCGACATATTGACATTGGCTTAAAGGAGAAATAATGGCAAGAAGAGCTATCGGAATAGACATCGGTGGAACCGGCATCAAAGGCGCTTTAGTTGATGTGAAGTCAGGAAAACTACTGAGTGAGCGTCTTCGATATGAAACACCTGAAGGTGGCACTCCTAAGGCCATTGCAAACACACTGAAAGACCTAATTGCTAATCTTCCTAAGGCAGAGGGATTGCCGGTTGGTATATGTTTCCCAGCGGTAGTAAAAGCTGGTGTTACTAAATCAGCAGCAAACGTGTCCAAGGAATGGATTGATTTAGATGCTGATCGTCTTTTTGAAAAGGAACTGAAGCGAACCGTACATGTTCTAAATGATGCTGATGCTGCTGGTTTGGCTGAAGCTAAGTTTGGTGCAGCTAAGAATGTTAGAGGCTTGGTAGTTGTCACAACATTAGGAACAGGTATTGGAACAGCACTTATCTACAATGGCAAACTAATTCCGAATGCTGAATTAGGTCATCTAGAAATTGATGGAGTTGATTACGAGTCAAAGGCAGCTTACTCAGCCAAAGAACGAGAAGAACTTACGTGGGAGCAGTGGGCTAAGCGTCTGCAGAAGTATTACTCCAAGCTAGAGGCTTATCTAACTCCAGATCTGTTTATTGTCGGTGGGGGTGTTTCAAAGGAACACGAGATGTTCCTGCCTCTTCTAAAGTTAAAGACCAAGATTGTTCCAGCTACAAACAGAAACAGTGCTGGAATTCTTGGTGCAGCCCACTGGGCTAAAAAGAACACTATTGAATAGTGGAGGGGTCGGCCGATACGCCGGGTTCTGTACCTTGCGGTGACGGCCATCTATCTAGCGACATTGTTACCAATGCCATCAAGCGGTCTACCCGAAGACTTGAACTAGCTGCTCTCAAACGCCTTCTGTATGACCTTGCTCCGAGCGAGGTTTACATAGCCGACTTAGTTACCTAAATCGCTGGTGGTCTCTTACACCACCGTTTCACCCTTACCACTTACGTGGCGGTCTACTCTCTGTTGCACTTTCTTGCGGTTTACACCGAGTGGGTGTTACCCACCACTCTGCTATTTGGAGCCCGGACGTTCCTCGTTAACGACAAGCGTTACCGCGACCGTCTAGCCGACCCTTCCTCAATAAGAGTAATAGAGAAGGCCTTAGAGGCAAACCCTTAGAGGTGATTGGTTTGGTTGACTACCGTGATCTCTGCAGCTTCATTGCCCCAGAAACGAATAATGCTCATAGAGCATGGAGCAACACTGGTTCTCCAGTAAGCAGGCCAGCCTGCTTGTAGAGCACTCTTTAGAAAACCACGGATTGGCATTACGTGGGATACGACAATGACGGTCTTGCCTTCGTACTTCTCCAGAATATCAGCTAAGCCATTTTGAACTCGAACATCAAACTCTTCTAGTGACTCTCCACCAGGAGGTGAGATCTTTACATCTCCACGCCACTGCTCATAGTGGTCAGGCCAGTTCTCTGCTACTTCTTGATTGGTATGTCCATCCCATTCACCGAAAGAAATTTCAGCAATGTCTTCATTGATCTCAACTGGGATACCGAGTCTTGTGGCAACGACGGCCGCAGTTTCTCTAGTTCTAGCAATAGGCGAACTCACGATAACACTTGGCTTTAGAACCTTGGCATAAGGACCAGAGTGGCTTACCTTAGTGAGTTCTTCAGCAACAGCTTGGGCATCTTCGATACCTGCTTCAGATAGTTGAGGGTCTTCTCCCCCTCGACCAGAAATGCGATGGCTCTCAGTGAGAATGGTTCTACCGTGACGAACCAGAATGATGGTCGTCAGCTTCTTAGAAATGTTTCTAGGTGCTCTCACAGAGCTAGGTAGTTCTGGGTTGTATTCAAGATCTGCTGCGACGACTTTGGA
>CANLCU010000079.1 GCA_947489135.1 Micrococcales bacterium | reverse complement strand
ACCAAGATTGATGAAAGAAAGTACCTAGGTTGGAAGGTTGACCAGTTCATCCAGGTTGGTGAACAGGTTAGAAACTTTGACCTAGTTGAAGGTATTGAAGATGCTCGTGTGATGCTCGCTGAGTATGTTGACTACCGTGAGGTTGCAACTAGCCGTCTGCACTGCTACCTACCTGCTAGATCTATGGGACTACCGGTAGATTTCAAGCCTAAGAACCTAGCTGACGTTCGTTTCGAAGGTCTAATCAACTTAGATGAAACTGCTTTCAACAAGATCAGAAACGGTATTGAAGACAAGCTTGAAGTTACCCTAAAGGCAATCCTTGAAGGTAAGAACGAGAAGGAAGTACGTAAGCTTTGGGCTGAGATCTGTCAGGCAGAAGTTGAGTTTGCTGACAAGTATGCAACTACATACAGTGCAGTAACTCCATCAAACATCGATGTGCCTTCAGCTGTTGCTGCTCTTGAAGCATCAAAGATCACTGTTGGTAACAACCCAAGAGGTAACAACGTAGTTGAAACAGCTCTTGCACTGGATCAGAACCTAGAAGACATGATTCCTGTTGTTCTGCAGTCACTGGTTGACCACACCAATAGAGAAATCAATGCTCACGTTATGACTCGTGGATTAGGTGCAGCTTTCCGTGAACGCATGGGCAAGCTCTTCCCGCAGATTAATTTCACCTTCTATAACTTTGATGAAGTTAACTACGGAGATGACATTGCTCTTCTTTCACACATCTCTGTTTCAACTATGGACAGACTGTTCTTGCCTGAGATGCTAAAGAACCTAGACAAGGTTCTATACCTAGACATCGACATTCTTATTCAGGGTGATGTTGGCGAGCTATACGATCTGAACCTTGGTGACAATGTATTTGCTGGTAAGAGAACCAGACTAAAGACTTGGGCTAACATGATTCGTCCAATCACAAGAGCAACTCTTCACTTTGCTCCTGAGAAGGCATGGGACATTAGAAAGCGTCTTCACGACAAGGCTGATCTAACCTCTAGAACATTCAACGCAGGTATCTTGGTTCTGAACCTGAAGCTAATGCGAGCAGAGAACTTCACTGCTGAGCACATGTATCTAGTTGAGCAGTGCCGTATGAATGACCAGGATGTGTTCAACATCTACTCAAGAGACCGCGTATTAGAGATTGATTCAGAGTGGAACCACGTTCCTTCTCAGGACTTCAATGCCAGCCCTAAGATCATTCACTGGGCAGGTCCAGCTAAGCCTTGGAAGCCTGAATACGTGCTTCTAAAGGGTCGCTTTGAAGCAACTAAAGCCAAGGTCGAGTCAAGACTCTAAACCTTAAAATCAGTACCAAATCAGGGCTAGCTGAATTCAGCTGGTCCTGATTTGCATTTAGTAGCGGTTTCAGGGGAATCTTTTGTCACCGGTAAGACTTATTCTTCTAAGAGATAGATAAAACAAGTAACTGGAGGACCATGGAAATCTTGACGCTAATCGCAGTCATCAACCTAGTAGGGCTTATTGGACTGGCAGTGCTGGTACTGACCCGCAAATCCTCGGGTACTTCCGTAGACATTACAAAGGACCTCCAGGTTCACAGAGATGAACTCAGATCAGCGATTGCAGCCAATCACGACATTGTTGAAAAACGTCTAACCTCCTTCAGCGAAACTTCTCAAAACTCAGCAAAGCTTCAGCGCGATGAAGCAGGTAACTCTCGAATTGAATTACAGAAGTCCCTAAACGAATCCCTTAAAAACATAGAAACCAAGATTGCTGAACTAACTGATTCAAATGCTAAGAAGCAGCAAGAACTGCAAATCACCATGCAGACGGAAATTGAAAAGATGAGCAAGGGCAACGAAGAGAAGCTCGAGAAGATGCGTGAGACTGTTGACGAGAAACTACAGGGAACCCTTGAGAAGAGAATAACCGAATCATTCAAGTTGGTAAGCGAGAACCTTGAAGCTGTTGCCAGAGGTGTCGGTGAAATGAAGAAACTAGCTAACGATGTTGGCAGTTTGCAAAAAGTTCTAACCAACGTCAAGTCCCGTGGAGGTTGGGGTGAAGTCCAACTTGAGCGTCAACTAGAAGACGTACTAGCTCCTAGCCAGTATGAGAAGAACGTGAAGATCAAACCTGGTTCAAATGACCTAGTTGAATTTGCGGTGAAACTTCCTGGTCGAGCAGATGGTGAGTACGTGTACCTTCCTATTGACAGCAAGTTCCCTCAAGAGGACTATGAGAAACTTCAGAACGCTCAGGAGAGTGGATCTGCTGAAGATGTAGCTGCTGCATCGAAAGCAGTGGAGAAAGCCATCAAGACACAGGCCAAGCTAATCTCAGACAAGTACCTGCATGTCCCAGTGAGCACAGATTTCGCAATTATGTATCTGCCAACTGAAGGTCTATTCGCTGAAGTGGTAAGACGTCCAGGTTTAACCAGCGAACTTCAGAACACCTACCGAGTACTCGTCACCGGGCCTACTACCCTCATGTCACTTCTAAATAGCTTGCAGATGGGCTTTAAAACTCTGGCAATTGAGAAGAGTGCCTCTGATGTCTGGAAGGTACTTAGTGCTGCGAAGACCGAATTCGGTAAGTACTCCACCGTCATGGACACTCTTGCCAGACAGCTCGAAACAGCTCAAAAGACTGTAAGCCAAGCAGGAACACGAACTAGGGCTGTGAACAAGGCCTTAAGCAAGGTTGAAGACCTAGAACTACCTTCTTCTTCAGCAGACATCCTAGGAATCTCCCTGACTTCCGGCCTAGAAGAAGCGGACGAAGATTTCATTGAGCCTCTAAACGAGGCTGAATCAGACCGATCCTAGATGCGTTATTTTGGTTTCATCACGCCGTGAAAACTAGACTTTAGGGGATAAACCTAGCGATTGAGGACTTAGATGGATTTCAGCTTTTCTTCACGAAGATTCTGGACTCGACTAGGTAATCCCAATGCATTAGGTCTTCGACTTCTAGCAGTAGCACTGGCTTTTATCGCCATGCTCAGCTTCGCTTTTGACATTGTCCGACTAAACAACTTCACCTGGGCTTGGATTCCAGCCAATCTTCTAGGCATATTCTTTACACTTGCCATCATCTTGCCCGCTGTAATCATAAAGCGGAAAAGAAATGTAAACCAAGACCAGCAACCTTGGTTCAACATCGTAATCTCAAGCCTCTTCTTTGGTCTAAAGAATGTGTCAATGCTTTACGTATCTCCAGTGTTTGGAATTGCGGACGAAGGTGTCCCGGCATTCAGATTTATCGGAGGTCTACTTCTTGGATTTACCCTTCTAGTTCT
>CANLCU010000078.1 GCA_947489135.1 Micrococcales bacterium | reverse complement strand
GCATCGTGATAAATGATTGCAGTGACATTCTCTAGCTCTGACTTATTTCTATAGGTGTTAGCCAGCATCTGGTTTCCACGCTCACCACCGATAGGGTCATCGCTTCCAGCTTGGATTAGAAGTGGAAGTTCTTTGTTGATCTTCCTACTCGGTGTAAAGAAAAGTTGAATAGCATTTGGAACTCCAAATACTTTTGCTGCTGCTGCATAGAAAGTGTGCTTGTCTGCAACAAAATCAAGACCGACCTGCTTGTCTCTGCTTAACCATTCGTAACCTGTAGCACCAGGTTCTTTATCCCACTTCTTATTGAAAGCACCTGCACCAAGAACACCTGGTAGTAATAGCGAAGAACCAGATAGAACAACCGCATCATATTCATACGAGTACTGGTTGATTAGTTTCTGAGTAATGAATGAACCATATGAGTGCCCAACAAGAACAAACTTCAATCCAGGGTTCTCAGCTTTGATTAGGTTGCTGAATTCATGAACCTGTTCAAAGGCAGCTTTGATTCCACCAGGACCTAGGTTTCCTAAAGTTTTAGTTTGTCCACTTGCAACTTGTTTCTCACCGGTGACACCGTGACCTCTGTGGTCATCTGCATAAACGGAATATCCAGCTTCGTTTAGTGCTTTAGCGACGTGGTCGTATCTTCTGCCGTGATCTCCAAGACCATGAGCAATCTGAACTACAGCTTTAGGTTTAGCAACAGGCCAAACGTAATAGGTAATTTCAACGCCGAATGAGTCTGTGAACACTCTTGTAATTGGTAGGTCAGTCATGGCTTTACCTTACTCTTTTTACTTTGTTAACCAATCAGATTGAGCAGGTTCTTTGCCCTTAGGTAATGCTGCTGCTTTATTCCACTGAACAATCCAGTCTGGAAGCACTGGAATTTCAGCAGGCCAACCACCAGCAAGTTCATTTATCTCTGTGGGGGTTGGGGTCCCCTTAGGGGATTTTAGGAATCTAAGCTTCACAACAGCTTCAGCGTAGATTTCACCCTTAACTACAAAGCGTTGGCCAACAAAGAATGCTTGCTCATCCCAACCAAGAACCTTAGTTTCAATCTGAAACTTCAACCAAGGAGTCAGAGACTTTCTAAAAGTAATGGTCTCTTGAACCACAACAGGGTGCACTTTGTGCTTCTTCAGTTTCTGCCAGGTGCGAGCACGCTTCAGTAGATCAAAGCGAGCTAGATCCAACAGAGTTAGATAAATCCCATTGTTCATGTGGAGGAAGATATCGATATCTGTTGGCCACACTCTAAAAGAACGAATGCTGGCATCGCCTGGCACTAACTTGCTACGCCAACGCCAACTTAGATGAGCCCATACAAGGCGGAACCAAAGTCTCACTTATTTACTAGTGCTTACCAGATAGAAACTCGCTGGTCAGGCTCTAGCCACATCGCATCGTTCTCTGTGACACCAAATGCCTCATAGAAGGAATCGAAGTTACTTGCAACCTGGTTACAGCGGAACTCGCTTGGTGAGTGTGGATCGGTCGCCAGACGCTGAATAGCAATAGCTTCTCTTGACTTACCTCTCCAAATAAGACCCCATGACATGAAGAATCTCTGCGCTCCGGTTAGTCCATCGATTACTGGTGGCTCTTCACCCTTCAGGCTCATTAGGTATGCCTTGTAAGCAATTGTGATTCCACCAAGGTCACCGATGTTCTCACCAATAGTAAGAGCACCGTTTACTTTGTATTCCTCACTCAAACCTTCAGGAGTTAGTTCGTCATACTGAGCAATAAGTTGCTTGGTTAGTTCTTCGAAAGCTGCGCGGTCTTCATCAGTCCACCAAGAAATAAGAGCACCGTCTCCGTCATACTTTGATCCCTGGTCATCGAATCCGTGACCAATCTCGTGACCAATAACTCCACCGATACCACCGAAGTTAACAGCATCGTCAGCATCCAAGCTAAAGAATGGTGCCTGCAGAATTGCAGCAGGGAAAACGATTTCGTTGAAACCTGGGTTGTAGTAAGCGTTAACTGTCTGAGGAGTCATGTGCCACTCTTCACGATCTAGTGGAGCACCAATCTTCGCTGCTTCCTTAGCTAGCTGCCAAGCAGAAGAACGGTTGATGTTTCCAACCAAATCGTTTCTGTCGATAACTAGGGCTGAGTAGTCCTTCCACTTGCTTGGATAACCAATCTTTGGGTTGAACTTAGAAAGCTTAATCAAAGCCTTCTTCTTAGTCTCTTCAGTCATCCATGTGAGGTTTGTGATGCTCTCGCGGTAAGCCTCGATCAACCAGTGAACTAGTTCATCCATCTTCTCTTTAGCTGCAGGTGGGAAGTGCTTAGCAACATAGATTTCTCCAACTGCTTCACCGAGTGCACCTTCAACAAGCTGAACTCCGCGCTTCCAACGTGCACGCATCTCTGGCTGACCGGTAAGAGTCTTGCCATAGAAATCAAAGCGTGTGTTAACAAAGTCTTCGCTTAGGTATGGTGCGGTTGAGTTAATGACCTGCCACTGCAACCACAATCTAACTGCATCAAGGTTTCCCTCGTTGTAAACAGAATCTAGTCCTTCAAAGAATGAAGGTGTCATTACAACGCTCTCAAAAAGAATCTTGGAATCTAGTTCCATTCCCTTAAGGTAAGCATCCCAATCAAATGTTGGAGTCATTTTCTTTAGGTGCTCGAAAGTGATTAGGTTGTAAGTCTTTTCTGCATCACGAGTTTCAACAACATTCCAGTGCAGCTTTGAAAGGTTAGTTTCAAAGTTCATGATGGTCTTTGCATCTTTATCTGCATCTGCTGCTGCCCAACCTGCGTGCTTCAACATGTTTGAGATGTAAGGAACGTAAGCATCTCTATATGCTGCGTACTTCTCATCGTGGTAGTAAGACTCATCAGGTAGACCCAGTCCACCCTGGTACATGTTGATTAGGTAACGCTCTGGGTTACCTGGATCGTTGTTGACATACATGCCAAAGATTCCGCTAATCACTCCACGCTCTAGTTCACCTAGAAGGTGTGTAATTCCAGAGAAGTCTGTTGCTTTGATACGAGCTAGGTCTGCGGCAATTGGAGCTGCACCTAATTCATTAGCTCTTGCCTCATCTAGGAATGATGCATACATGTCACCAATCTGTTGGCTAACACCTGGCTTTGAGTTTGCTTGAGCTTCTTCAAGGATTGCTTTAACAGCATCTTCTGAGTCATCACGGAGCTTATAGAAAGAACCGTGCACAGCCTGATCGGCTGGAATGTCCTCATTCTTGAGCCAATCACCATTGGTGTGGCGGAAAAGGTCGTCCTGTGGACGAACGCTGTGGTCGAAACCTTTAGTGTTAATTCCTTTAATGTCAGTCATGTGGTAATTCTAGGGCTGTTGAGAGCCC
>CANLCU010000077.1 GCA_947489135.1 Micrococcales bacterium | reverse complement strand
CTGTAAGTGCTGACTCTGCTGCTGCGGCTTTGCGTTCTGCGCGTGCCATGGGGATCTCGTTTCTTCGGTTGTGAAAGTTAGACTTTAGCGATGGGAAGAAAATTCAGGCAATCAAGCTTTAGAGCTTTGGGCATAGGCCTTCTAGCCCTTGTATTACTTCCCGCGGTAAATAACCCTACACCTTCTCAGGCCACTAGCCTGGCTTGGCAATCCATTACAGATCCAAAATCTACTTGGATTGTTGTGAACAAGCTAAGGCCCCTAAACCCAATCAAATACGTCCCTACAGACCTAGTTGCTCCTAAGTTCGGCACCCTAAACGCCAATCCATATGGAAGACAGCTTAGAAAAGAAGCCTCAACTGCTGCTTATCGTCTAGCAATGGCTATGTATGCCGATGGTCAAGGCAGCCTAATCATTCAAAGCGCCTACAGATCTTATGCAGACCAAAAGACCATTCATGCCCGTCAGGTTGAGAGATATGGCCTGAAAGCAGGAGAAGCTCTTGCTGCTAGACCTGGTTACTCAGAGCACCAGACTGGCTGGGCTTTAGATGTTTCAGCTAGAGATCAGGGTTGTCAGATCAGAGTCTGCTTTGGTCAAACCAAAGCTGGTTCATGGCTAGCCAAGAATGCCTATAAATACGGATTCATAATCAGATACCCAAACAATGCGACGCCAACTACCGGTTATCAGTATGAGCCTTGGCACCTTAGGTATGTTGGCAAGGGCCTAGCTAGAGTCATGCATGATGACAGGGTGCTTACCCTTGAGAAGTTCTTTAACCTCCCAGCAGCCCCGAACTACTAACTAAGCATTAACCTTTATCTATGGCTAAATCAGTAAATATCAAGAAATCCACATACGCCTTCCTAGGCCCAGTGGGTACATTTACTGAGCTTGCCCTGGCTCAGGTGAAAGAAGCCAAATCAGCCAAGCATCTTCCTGTTTCAACAATCAACGAAGCCATCGAAGCTGTAGTTTCAGGCAAGGCCCAAAGAGCGATTGTCCCAGTAGAAAACTCCATTGAAGGTGGAGTATCTGCAACTCTTGATGCGTTAGCTAACACAACTGACATACGTATATATGGTGAGTATCTAGTTCCAATTACTTTTAACTTGGTAGCTAAGCCAGGCACAAAACTTGCTGATGTAAAAGTAGTAAGCACACACCCAACTGCTTATGCGCAGTGCCGTGGCTGGATGCAAGAGAACTTTGCAGCTCATTCATACTTACCTTCAACTTCAACAGCTGCAGCAGCTGCGGATCTACTTTCTAAAGATCCACTTGCTGATGCTGCTATCGCAGCTAAGAGCATTACAGATCACTACAAGCTAACTGTGTTGGCAAGAAACATTGGTGATAACAAAAATGCTCAAACCAGATTTATTGAAATAGGTCTAAACGCTAAGCCAACAAAGAGATCAGGTAAAGACAAGACCTCTGTAATTGTTGAACTTCCTGAAGATCGTCCAGGTGCTCTTCTAGAAATGCTTGAACAGTTTGCTGCTCGTGGAGTGAACCTTTCAAGAATCGAATCAAGACCTATCGGTGATCAGCTAGGTAGATATAGATTCAACATTGATGTTCAAGGACACATTGATGACGATGCTGTTGCAGAGGCACTAATGGGTCTTCACAGATTTAGCCCGCACGTAACTTTCTTAGGTTCATACCCAAGAGCAGATAAGAAGAAGAGTGAGCACGAAGGTAACAACTCAAATCAAGAATTCTCTTCTGCTGAATCATGGCTAAACAAACTTCGTCAAGGACGCTAAAGGTAAACGTAAATAAATGATTGATGCAAACCTACTGAGAGAAAACCCTGAGGCTATTAAAGTTTCTCAGAGAGCTAGAGGAGCAAGCGTTGAGCTTGTTGATCAGGCTGCAGTAGCCGATGACACCTGGCGCAAAGCTCAAGCTGAATTTGAAAACCTAAGAGCAGAGCAGAACGCTAAAGCAAAGCTTGTTGCAGGAGCAACCCCTGAAGAAAGAACAAAACTAATTGCTGAAGGTCAAGAACTTGCAGCAGGAGTAAAGGCAGCAGAACAAAGAGCTGCTGATCTTCAAAACGAATTGAACTCTATTGTTCTAAAGATTGAGAATGTTGTTACCGATGGGGTTCCTGTTGGTGGCGAAGAGAACTTTGTTGTAATTCGTGAAGAAGGCACTAAGCCAAAGTTCAACTACACCCCTAAAGACCACGTTGAACTAGGTGAATTACTCGATGTTATTGACATTGAGCGCGGTGTAAAGATCTCTGGCTCTAGGTTCTATTTCCTAAAGGGTTGGGGAGCAAGACTAGAACTTGCTCTTATGAACTTGGCTCTAGACCAGGCAGCTAAAGCTAACTTCACAGCGCTAATCACACCAACACTTGTAAAGCCTGAGATCATGGCAGGCACTGGCTTCCTAGGCGAGCACGCTGATGAGATCTACTACCTACCAGCAGATGACCTTTATCTAACTGGAACAAGCGAAGTAGCTCTTGCCGGATATCACAGTAACGAAATCATTGATCTAGCTGATGGGCCAAAGAGATATGCAGGTTGGTCAACTTGTTACAGACGTGAAGCTGGTAGCCACGGAAAAGACACCAAAGGTATTCTTCGAGTTCACCAGTTCAACAAACTTGAGATGTTCTCTTATGTAACACCAGAGCAAGCAGATGAAGAACATGCAAAACTTCTTGCTTGGCAAGAAGAGATGTTGAAGAAGTGTGAACTTCCATATCGTGTTATCGACACAGCTGCTGGAGATCTTGGTTCAAGTGCTGCACGTAAGTTTGATGCTGAGGCCTGGGTTCCATCTCAAGAAACATATCGTGAACTAACTTCTACTTCTAACTGCACTACCTACCAAGCAAGAAGACTAAACGTCCGTTACAGAAAAGAAGATGGCAAGACTGCTGTTGCTGCAACTCTTAATGGAACACTTGCTACCACTAGATGGCTAGTTGCGATTCTTGAGAACCATCAGCAAGAAGATGGTTCAGTTCGTATCCCAGTTGCACTTCGCCCATACCTTGGCGGAGCTGAAGTTATTTCTCCAGTGAAGAAGAGCTAAGCGTTGAGCTTAGAACCTTGGCTAATTGCTATCGACATTGACGGCACACTTGTGCACGACGATGGCTTTCTAGCTCCTGAGGTAATCAGAGAAGTAACAAGAGTAAGAGATCTAGGTCACCACGTTGTTGTTGCAACTGGTAGAGCAGCAGCTAACGCAATTCCTGTAGTTCAAGATGTTGGCATTGAAGCTGGTCACGTGGTCTGCTCAAACGGAGCAGTGACAATTGAAATCGATCATCAAGATGACAGAGGCTACTCAGTTAGAGAAGTTATTGGGTTTGATCCAGCACCTGTACTAAGTCAGTTGATTGCAAAACTTCCTGAAGCCCACTTCGCAGT
>CANLCU010000076.1 GCA_947489135.1 Micrococcales bacterium | reverse complement strand
GTAGATGTAGCTCGTATGAACCTGAGCCACGGAAGCTATGACGTTCACGAAGGCGTCTACAACCTCGTTCGCAAGGTAGCCGCAGATCTAAACAAGCCAATTGGTATCTTCGTAGACCTTCAAGGTCCAAAGATTCGTTTGGGAAGATTCGCAGATGGTCCTGTGACTCTAGTAAAAGGTGCAACCTTCACAATCACCATTGAAGACATCCAGGGTGATGTAAACATTTGTTCGACTACTTTCAAGGGTTTGCCAGGAGATGTCAAGGTCGGCGATGTCCTTCTTGTTGACGATGGAAAAGTTGGTCTGCGTGCAACTGCTGTTGACGACAAGTCTGTAACCACAGTAGTTGAAGTAGCTGGCGTTATCAGCAACAACAAGGGAATTAACCTACCTGGTGTTGCTGTCAACGTACCTGCTTTGAGCGAGAAAGATGAGGATGATCTTCGCTGGGGTATCCGCCTCGGGGTGGACATGATTGCTCTTTCATTCGTTAGAAACGCGTCAGACATTGTTCGCGTTCACGAGATCATGAAAGAAGAAGGAAAGTTCCTTCCTGTTATCGCAAAGATTGAAAAGCCTCAGGCTGTTGAAGCTCTTGAGGAAATCATCGATGCATTCGATGGTGTCATGGTTGCTCGAGGAGATCTAGGTGTCGAGCTTCCTTTCTGGCAGGTTCCACTAGTTCAAAAGCGTGCAATCGAGTTGTCAAGAAGATGGGCTAAGCCTGTAATCGTTGCAACTCAAATGCTCGAGTCAATGATTACCGCTTCTAGACCAACTAGAGCTGAAGCAAGCGACGTTGCTAACGCAGTACTTGATGGGGCTGACTGCTTAATGCTTTCAGGAGAAACTTCGGTTGGTGAGTTCCCAGTAGAGACTGTGGCTGCAATGGCAAGCATCATTGAATCAACTGAAGATAACGGACTTAGCCGAATTTCACCTCTTGGCACAAAGCCACACACTCATGGTGGAGCAGTGACACTAGCTGCTGCTGAGATCGCAGAACTTTTAGGTTCTAAGTTCATCTGTGTCTTTACAGAAAGTGGAGATTCTCTTAGACGTGTATCTCGTCTTCGTCACGAGATTCCAACCATAGCTTTCACCCCTTCAGAGGAGACTCAGCGTCGTCTATCTCTAGTTTGGGGATCAAACGTGCATCTTGTTCAAGAAGTTACACACACCGATGAGATGATGCACCAAGTTGATGAAATCTTGCTTGGTAAAGGTATAGCCAAGGTCGGTGACGAAGTTGTCGTTGTTGCAGGGTCACCTCCTGGAATTCCAGGTTCAACAAATTCGCTTAGAGTTCACCGTGTTGGCGATGCAATCAACGGAGCAGCTCCGGCTTACGCCAGATAGAGAAATACCCCCAAAGTAATTTGGGGGTTTTCTTTTCTTGTGCCGAAGGTGGGAGTCGAACCCACACGCCCTTTCGAGCAAAGCATTTTGAGTGCTCCGCGTCTGCCATTTCGCCACTTCGGCAAGTAACGATGAAAAGTCTAAACCATTCCAAAGAAATCTGTTTGTCGGCAGTAATCTATTGATATGAATGAACTTGTCCGTCCAACCGTTATCGTGGCTGAGGATGAGGCAATTATCCGCTTAGACATCGTCGAGACCCTTAAAGAATCAGGCTTTGATGTAATTGGTCAGGCTGGCGATGGGGCAGAGGCAGTTAGATTGGCACTCGAACTTAAGCCACAGCTGGTTCTTATGGACATCAAGATGCCAGGAACAGATGGTCTTCAAGCAGCTGAGATCCTGAAGGAACATAAAGTCCCAGTAGTACTGCTTACCGCCTTTAGCTCACCAGAGTTGGTTGAACGAGCAAGTGAAGCTGGAGTTTATAGCTATGTAGTCAAACCCTTTAATCCAAGTAACCTGATCCCTGCACTTAGGATCGCCCTTTCATTGCACGAGAGAATGTCTAGCGCTGAAAGCGAAGTGGACGAGATGAACGAGAAGCTCGAAACCAGAAAGTTGGTTGATCGAGCTAAGGGATTACTGACTGAGAAGATGAAACTAAATGAGCCTGAAGCATTTAGGTGGATTCAGAAAGCTTCAATGGACAGACGTCTATCGATGAAGCAGGTTGCTCAAACAGTAATTGAGCAACTAGCTGAAAAGGCTTAGCGGTTATCTCTTAGGAAGTTAGTAATTCTGACCGTTGAAAGTCTGTTTCCCTGATCGTCTTCCACCACAACCTCATGGGTGGCTAGATTCTTTCCAATACTGACGGCTTTAGCTGTAGCTCTGATAACACCTTCTCTAGCACTCTTAGTGTGTGAAGCGTTGATCTCAATGCCAACCGCGTGCCTGTTTGGCCCGGCGGCAATAGTTGCACACATACTGCCTAAGGTTTCTGCCAGAACTACATATGCTCCGCCATGGACTATTCCAAGTGGCTGTGTGTTTCCTTCTGCTGGCATGGTGGCTACTCCAAGAGTTCCATCAAGAGCAAGAATCTTGATACCCATTTTGTCGGCAAGTGCGCCTAAGCCTCGTTTTTCAACCCAGGCAGCAATTTCTGGAGACATTTCAGAAGACATAAATTCCTAGTAGCCCTGTTGGCGGATGTTTGAGACTGGTCAAGTTAGGCTATTTCAATGACCAAGACCAAGCCTACTCTTTTGCTAATAGATGGTCACTCTCTGGCCTTCAGGGCGTTCTACGCCTTGAGTCCTGATGCCTTTAAGACCCCAGACGGTCAGCACACAAACGCCGTTCATGGATTTATCTCAATGATGTTGAACATTCTGCAGAACGAGAAACCAACCCATTTAGCTGTAGCTTTCGATTTATCTAGACATTCCTTTAGAACTGATGAGTACCCAGAGTACAAGGGCACCAGAGGAGAATCTCCTCCTGAGTTCAACGGTCAAACTGAACTGCTCAGGGATGCTTTAGCAGCCATGAACATTCTTACTCTCACTCGTGAAAACTACGAAGCTGATGACGTAATCGCTAGCCTGGCAGATCAAGGTGCTGCAGCTGGTTATCGAGTACTTATTGTTTCTGGGGACAGAGACACCTTCCAGTTGATTCAGGATGATGTGACAATCCTTTATCCAGTCAAAGGTGTAATGAACCTTGCACGCATGAATGATGAAGCAGTACTCGCTAAGTATGGAATCCACGCGAAGCAGTATCCAGATCTTGCAGCCCTAGTCGGTGAGACTTCAGATAACTTGCCAGGTATCCCTGGTGTAGGACCAAAGACCGCAGCTAAGTGGCTACAGCAATATGGCGATCTTTCGGGTGTACTCGCTGCAGAGAACGACATTTCTGGAAAAGTCGGAGAATCTCTAAGAGAGCACCGTGAACTAGCTATCCGCAACAGAAGACTCAATCACCTCGTTAGAGATTTAGATTGCGGTTACAGTTTTGACGCATTTGCAATGGGACCAGTAGATGAACGCGCTGTGCG
>CANLCU010000075.1 GCA_947489135.1 Micrococcales bacterium | reverse complement strand
CCAGTTTCATCAAAGTAAGCTCTTGCAGCATCAAGTGCTTCATCGACCTTCCATCTTGAGTTCACTGGAATTAGTTCATCTCTAAGTTCATCATCAGGTGCATGTAGAGACAGAGCAAAGGTGACTGGAATATTCTCTTTGGTTAGTTTCTCAATAGCAGGAACAAGTCCAACAGTTGAAACAGTAATGTTTCTAGCTGACATGCCTAAGCCTTCAGGTTGAGGCTTGACCATGGTTCTAACCGCTGTCATCAGACGGTTGTAGTTAGCAAGTGGTTCACCCATACCCATGAACACAATGTTGCCAACACGTTCTTCGTGCTCTGTAGCCTTACGACCGCCTAACCCCCCTGCTGCAATAACAGCATTGGCTTGAACTATCTGATCCACGATCTCAGCAGCGGTCATGTTTCTTGTGAGTCCTGCTTGTCCTGTTGCACAGAACGGGCAAGCCATTCCACAACCAGCTTGAGATGAAACACAGAGAGTAATTCTTCCTGGGTAACGCATTAATACAGATTCAACTAGAGCACCATCAAATAGTCTCCATAGGAACTTGATGGTGTCACCCTTATCTGTTTGAAGTCTCTTTACCTCTGTGAGGAGCTTAGGTAGGAATACACCAACTAGTTCTGCTCTTCCTTCTTGAGGAAGATCTGTCATGCTCTCTGGGTCTGTTGTGTAGTGAGTGAAGTAGTGCTTAGCAATCTGCTTCACTCTAAAAGCAGGAACACCTAGTTCTTTAGCTTTCGCTGCTAGTTCATCTTTAGACATGTCAACCAGGTGAACTGGTGGTTGAACTTTTCTAGGCTTTGCTTCGAATTCAAGAACTGGTCTACCAGATGCATCTTTTTTCTGTTGCCAACCTTCAGTAGCAGGCTTGACCTGACGTACTTCGCTCATGCTGCCTCCAAAGGTTGAAAGAGAATATTGAATTACGGAGTAGGGCGACCTGCGTAGCGGAAGAGATCACCGTAACGCAGAGGCACTATTCGCACAGTTCTGTTTGGGTTTGGAGCTTCAAGCATCATGCCATCACCTAGATACATAACAACGTGATACTTATCACCGTTGAAATCATCGGTGTATGAATACCACATCAGGTCTCCACGTACAGCTTCCTTGATAGGAATCAGCCTGCGCTTACCTGCCATGTTGTAGAACTGGTTTGTTGCTGAGTGAGTACCGATGTATGTTCCAGCAACTTCATAACTCTTTTTTGTAATTCCGCTACAGTCCCAGATGTTTGGGCCCATGCCGCCCAAAACATATCTTTCACCAAGCTGTTGTCTTGCAAAGTTAATTGCAGTTTCTACCTTGTCAGTGTTAGGCGCTCCAACTGTGTATAGAGAAGGTGCATCAATAGGGCCAGGTAGGTTGTTCTGTCTTGCTTCATCAATAAGACCTTGGATGCGTTGCTGCATGAGGCTGTCAGAGATTCTTTCAAGTGAAATAAGTTGTGCTTTGAAAGTTCTGTTCAAAGCATTCTGTTCGTCAACCTTTACTTTCAATTCATAAGCTGCATCTTGAGCGTCTTGCAGAGCAGCTTTTGCTACAGCTGACTTAGCTGCCAATTCGGCTTCAGCTTCTTTCAGCTGATCAGTAAGTGATTTGGCATACTGCTGTCTTTGAATTGCTGACTTATAAATCTGGTCGCTTGACTGAGCAATCTTTTCTTGAGCCCCAAGCTTATATAGAAGGTTCCCTGCGTTATCTGAATTCAGGAATAGGTTCAGGGATGTTCCAGCTGCTCCATCTCGCCACATCTGGCTAGCAATCTGGGCTAACTGCTTCTGGGCAGTTTCCGCTTCAGCCTTAGCTGAATTGACTTTGGTCTGAAGGAGGTCAACCTTGGCAGCAACGATTCGTTCCTCATCTTTGGCCTGGTTGTATTTCTCTCCTTTTAGGAGGGCCTTACGCTCTAAACTGACCTGCTCGACGGTTAGATCAACGATGATTCCCTGAATACGGGCAATCATGGCCTTCTTCTTTGTCACAGTCTTACGAGCTTCGGCAACCTCTTGCTCAGAAGGGTAATTAGGCACAGCCATAGCCTGCTGGATGCTGAATCCGCTAAATAGGACCCCAGCTAGGACAAACAGGGCAAGATAACGCGAACGTAAGCTTTTCATGTCCCGCCACCTCCCTGAATAGTGCAGTATTCCTAAACTAACACCGATATCACCAATTCTCAGGTTGCAAAAACCTACCGTTAGCAAGTAGCCTTGCCATTGGTGCTTTAAAGCTCCATCGCTTTGACGGCCCCATCGTTTAGTGGCCTAGGACGCTGCCCTTTCACGGCAGTAGCACGGGTTCGAATCCCGTTGGGGTCACCAGCGATGAGTTTATAGAAGTACTTCTGGTCCTGTAGCGCAGTTGGTTAGCGCGCCGCCCTGTCACGGCGGAGGTCGCGGGTTCAAGTCCCGTCAGGATCGCTGCGATTAATAATCGCTCAGCCACAGACTTGTCTTGGTTGAGGCTGGATAGCTCAGTTGGTAGAGCGAACGACTGAAAATCGTTAGGTCCGCGGTTCAATCCCGCGTCCAGCCACAACATCTTCGATGGCTTCAACTCTTGAAGTTTCCCCCGCGATAAAAATTAATTCTTTATTTTTCCGCTCACCCACAGATCCCACTTTGGCACCTGACTTGTTATAGATACCTATTTGAGATCCGATGTATCTCACGTAATCAAATTCCAATAGAGCTACGCTCTCGTGATTCTGAAGTAGAGCCTCAGCTATATCTATTGGTTCAACCCAAGACTCATTGTTATAGGAAACAACTACAGTCTTCGCTTTAGCTTTGGTTATTACATCATTGAATGCCGGTGGCATCTTCTTTCGTTTGTTAAAGACTGAGTGAGTATGTGGAGCTCTACTGTCTATCCTCTTTCTAGCAACTCCATAAGGTTCTGGGCTATCCCACCGAACCAGTGTCTCCCAGATGTGATAGTTAGTGAAGTAGCGGTGCTGGTTATATGGGGGATCCATATACAGAAGGTCTACTTCTGGAAGTTCATCAATAACATCTTCAGCAAGACCAATAATGGACTTGCCTGTGCCAGGGATTAGTTCCGGAACTAGGAGTTCGAGATCATGCTTTGATCTGTGCGACCAGTTCTTTAGATAAGCCATGTGTTGGCCTGTTGTGCTGTCGACTCTGTCTGCAGCAAGCATGAGGGAAGTAAGAAGGATTGGAAAGAGTTTGTCTGTCTTGAAGTTGGCTTCTAGTTCATTCCTAATGGCATCGATTCTTTCGCCGTTTTTAGGTTGAAAGAATCTAGCTTCTTCACAGAAGTTCTTTGTGACATATCCAGCTTTACCTGGCAGTGAGTTGAGGTGACTAATGATTTGGGTTAGTTCTTTGATGTCAACTTTGTTGGCATCTGCTTCTATGTAGCACTTGGCAAGCATGTCGCTATATGTAGCACT
>CANLCU010000074.1 GCA_947489135.1 Micrococcales bacterium | reverse complement strand
CCTTCGGGTAGAACGAACAACTAGCGCTGACCCTTGAAGAGCTTGTAAAGCACAAGAAAGCTGATGCCACCAATGGCTAAACCAGCAAGGACCAAAAGGCCTAAAAAGAAGATTTCAATGAACAACAACATGAAACAAGTCTAGGCCTTGAGCAAAATATAGAACCCTGCAAGAGCCAAAATTGCATAGGTTCCGCCAGCAACGTAAATCAAACGCTCAACTATTCCCTCGGTATGAGAGGTGACTAGGTGAACTAGAGAAACTACGGCAAGTGCTCCAGCAGCTAGGACTCCGAAGCCACGAATGGCCTCCCCCTGATCCATGGTCAGAACCACAATTACCGCACCCAAGGCAACTAATGCCCAGACCGAGGCGATTGGAATCCAAGCTTTCTTCATAAAAACCATCATGCCCTATGCCTAGCCTTACAGGGGTAGGATTTAAGGACTAAACAGGAGAAGATTGTGGCTCATTTACTTGTTTTGTCTGAGAATCCAGACAAAGGCCTACTTCCTTCGCTAGCCCTGCTCAGCCATAAGGTAAGACACATTCCTGCTGAGCCTGCAGCCCTGATCAATGCTCCTGGAGCAGACCTCATTCTTCTTGATGCTCGCAAAGATCTAGTAGTAGCTAAATCACTTGCCAGCGTTCTAAGAACAACAGGATTATCCTGTCCGCTGTTTCTTGTAATTAGTGAGGGCGGACTTGCAGCTATTTCAGCAGAATGGGGAGCTGATGACTTCCTGTTGGATTCAGCAGGACCAGCTGAAATAGATGCACGCATCAGACTTGCTCTAACTAAGAACAACATGAAAGAAGCTGAAGGCAAGATTCAAGTTGCCGGTGTTGTTATTGATGATGCAGCCTATTCCGCCAAGGTCAATGGCAAGGCTATGGACCTTACTTTCAAGGAATTTGAACTTCTAAAGTTTCTAGCCCAGCACCCAGGAAGAGTCTTTACTAGAGATCAGCTCTTGAGTGAAGTCTGGGGTTACGACTATTTTGGAGGTACCAGAACAGTTGATGTCCATATCCGAAGACTTCGTTCGAAGTTAGGTGATTTGGATAGCCTGATTGGAACTGTTCGCCACGTTGGCTACCGCTTCAATGCACCAAATGATGAAAACATTCAGGTTTCTTAGCGGTAACTAAGAATTAACCACCCGTCAATCAACATCTGCAAGGATTAGCACTATGTCTGAAGAGACCATGGCAATAACCCTCCCACCTAATGGGGGCGACTTGCCGCACGATCGTTTTCTAGATCGTGAGCTCTCATGGCTTGCATTTAACGAGAGAGTTCTAGAACTTGCAGAAGATGCCACTCTCCCATTACTTGAGCGAGTGAACTTCCTTAGCATTTTTGCTTCCAACCTTGATGAATTCTTCATGGTTAGAGTGGCAGGACTAAAGAGAAGACTAGAAACTGGAATGGCTGTTACATCCAGTTCTGGTTTCGAGCCTGCAGAGGCATTAACTCAAATCAGCAACCTTGCTCACACTCTGCAAGAAAGACATAGCAATCTCTTCATCAATGAAATTGAACCGGCTCTAGAAGCAGCTCGAATTAACATCACTAGCTGGGAAAAACTAGAAGCTACTGAAAAAGAGCAGCTAACTGATTACTACCGTAAGCAAATCTTCCCTGTGTTGACGCCGCTGGCTGTTGACCCAGCACACCCATTCCCTTACATCTCAGGTTTGTCATTGAACATCGCGGTAATGATTAAGCATCCAGAAAACGACTCAAGACTTTTCGCAAGAGTAAAGGTTCCACCAACACTGCCTCGCTTTATTAGAGTTCCAGGATCTAGTTCAGGTGTCAAGTTCATCACTCTTGAAGAAGTTATGGGTCAGCATCTACAGACCCTTTTTGAAGGTATGGAAATACTTCAGTTCCACAACTTCAGAGTTACTCGTAACGAAGACCTTGATGTTGATGAAGATGATGCAGAAAACCTCCTTCAAGCATTAGAAGCTGAGTTAGCTCGTAGACGTCTAGGCCCTGCAGTTCGTCTTGAAGTATCGAGAAGTATCGATTCAGTTGTGCTTGAACTTCTAATGGAAGAGCTAGACATTGAACAAGAAGACGTCTACAAACTGGATGGTCCGCTAGATCTAACTGGCTTAGCCGACATTGCTTTCTTGAAGAGATCAGATCTTCACTACCCACCTCATAAGCGTGTAACTAACCGCTACCTGCAGGCTGCAGCTGATGAAGGTATCAGTATCTTTAGTGCCCTTCGCCAAAGAGACATATTGCTTCACCACCCTTATGAATCATTCTCAACAAGCGTCCTTGCCTTCATTGAGCAGGCTGCTGCTGACCCTAAAGTCTTTGCAATTAAGCAGACTCTTTACCGCACTAGCGGTGACTCACCAATTGTTGATGCTCTGATTAGCGCTGCTAAAGCAGGTAAACAGGTTCTAGCTCTGGTTGAGATCAAGGCTAGATTCGATGAGCAGAACAACATTGGTTGGGCTAGAAAGCTTGAGCAGGCAGGGGTTCACGTTGTTTACGGAATTGTTGGTCTAAAGACACACTGCAAGCTAGCTCTTGTTATTCGTCATGAAGATGGCAAGCTAAAGCGCTACTGTCACATCGGAACAGGTAACTACAACCCCAAGACTGCTCGCTTCTATGAAGACTATGGACTACTTACTAGCCGAGATGAAGTTGGTGAAGATATTGCGAAACTCTTCAACCGCCTATCTGCCTACGCTGAAGATCTTTCATTCAATGAAGTACTTGTCTCACCAGTTGGAGTTAGAACAGGGCTAACCGCTCTTATTGAAGCTGAAGCTAAGAATGCGGCAGAGGGCAAGCCTGCAGGTATTCAGATCAAACTTAACTCTCTAGTTGATGAGCAGATTATTGATTCACTATATAGAGCTTCGAAAGCTGGAGTGAAGATTGACATCTTGGTAAGAGGTATGTGTTCTCTAAAGCCTGGAGTAAAGAACCTTAGTGAGAACATCACTGTTAGATCTATCCTTGGTCGATACCTAGAGCACTCAAGAGTGTTCCGTTTTGTTAACGGTGGAGACCCACTGGTATTTATTGGTTCAGCAGACATGATGCATAGAAATCTAGACCGAAGAGTTGAAACTCTAGTTCGTCTTCGTCAAGAGGACCACCTTTATGAAATGCAGAAACTATTTGAACTAGCTATGCATCCAACTGCTAGCTCTTGGCAACTTGGCTCAGATGGCATATGGATTAGAAATGGTGCTGTGAGTAGTGAACTAGGATTCTTCGACTTCCAAGATCAAATAATGTTGAGGACCCTTACTGCCCGCACTGGTGGTAACTAATGGCGGTCGTTGCAGCAGGAGCAATTCTGTGGCGTAAAGAGAAAAACACACTTAAGGTTCTTCTCATTCACCGTGGACGCTACGACGACTGGAGTTGGCCTAAAGGCAAACTAGATAAAGGCGAAGGCATCAGCGAAGCAGCTGTTCGTGAGATCAAGGAAGAAACCGG
>CANLCU010000073.1 GCA_947489135.1 Micrococcales bacterium | reverse complement strand
ATTGATGTTGAGTCAAAGACCAGTGCTCGTGTAATCGCAGTTAGAGAATTTGTGAAGGCTGCTGGTTTACCAGAATAAAGAATCTGGATCTATTGACGCTTCTCTAAGCTGTTCGTAATCCAAAATCAAACATTCAATACCTCTATCTTCAGCAAGCGTTCTTGCCTGAGGTTTGATTTCTTGAGCTGCAAATATTCCTCTAACAGGAGCAAGAGCAGCGTCTCTATTCATAAGTTCTAGATACCGAGTTAGTTGCTCAACACCATCTATTTCTCCACGGCGTTTAATTTCAATTGCAACGCTTTGACCATTCTTATCTTTAGCCAAGATATCCACTGGGCCAATTGGTGTCATATATTCACGACGGACTAGCATCGCTCCTTCACCAATGATCTCTATCTGAGCTGCCATCAGCTCTTGAAGATGAGCTTCAACTCCATCTTTGATAAGTCCTGGATCTTTGCCTAGTTCATGATTGATGTCGTTATGGATTTCAAAGATTTGAATCCAAAGAATATCCGCTGTCTTGGCTTGGCTTACTCGCCAGATCTCTGTAACTCCCAGCTCAATCTGTTCTTCATCTGGTTCATGAACCGAGTAGTTACAAGGTGGATTCATCCAGTTCAAAGGCTTATAAGAGCCTGTTTCGCTATGGATAAGGATGCTCCCATCACCTTTGAGCATCAGTAGTCTTCTGGCTTTAGGAAGATGTGCAGTGAGCCTGCCTGCGTAGTCAACTGAGCAGTCAGCAATAACTAAACGCATGATTACCTTTTAGGAAGTTTCTTTTCGATCTCTTCAAGACGTGTGACTAGATGAGCCAGAGACTGGTCCTGGTGATCGAGGTGCTTCTGAATCTTGACTGCCTCATCTAGAACTGCAGCAGCATCTTCGTAAGTCATAACTGCTCGTCTTTCAGCAGCTGCTGCCTGGATGTTCTGTCCAACAATAATGATTGGCAAAAGAACTAGTTGTAAGAATGTCTGAGCGACCCAGGCGACGATGAGTACTAAATCGCCCTTCATGATTACAGCAGGAAGGCTAATCAAAGTTAGTGCGAAAAATATGTAAGCTGCCCACATTGTTCCAACACGTTTAGTGATTGCTAAGCCGAGTTTTTGGTTGAGAGTTCTTGGGCCAGCTCCTGAAAGAATCTCGTCTGAATTAGAAACTTTAAGTTTCTTTCTTCCGGCAATGTGTGGATGAGGCTTGTAATCAAACTTTGCCTTAGGAGCCTTTGCTGCCATTTAGGACTCGATTTCTAATTTCATTCCAACTGGTGCGGTGGTTACTGATCTGACCTGAACTTTTGAAACTGAATGCCCAAGCTGCTCTTCTACCTTTTGTTTTAGAGCTGCAGGTTCAATCTCCACATAGTCGGTGTTCAGGGAGAATTTTTGAGTTGTAGTTTGCGGAAGAATCTTTGGATGATCAACTACATAAACCGCTACAACCAGTAGAACAGCATAAAGAGTCTGAACTGGAAGGTCATAAGCAGGAAGACCTAGGGTCAATCCCATAGCTAGAGCTACAAGAAGATAAACAATCTCGGTCCAACCCAGGGTTGTTGATCTAAGGCGGAAGATTGAAATAACGCTAAAGAGGGCAAAACCAACACCAATAGATATGGTGAAGGTTCCTAGTGCTCCACCCAAAACATACAAGGTGATGTTGATTAGACATATCGCCACAAAGACATCTCTACGCTTGTGTCTTCTATAGAAGAACACGTATGCAACTAGAAATACTAAAACTAGGTTAATGCTGAGAGTTGCCAGCAAGAGTGGGTAGTCAATTGGGGTCATAATGCTAGATTAGCCCACATGGCTATAAACAAGGGCGTACGAAGACTGATTGCTGGTTCCATCTCACTGGTTCTGGGTTCAGCACTGCTGGTCTCCCCTGCACAAGCAGCAAGCCCTCTCAAAGCCACAGACTTTTATAACCCGCTAAAGGTATTGAGAATCGATCTCGATCTTCCTCAAACAACTGTTGATGCTCTGAACAACAGAAACACCTACAAGATTTATGTTCCAGGCTTAGCTACTTTGTCAGTTGATGGCAGAACTAGCGGAGCACAAGATATGGACATCCGCCTAAAGGGTTCAACTTCTATATCAAAACTTAGTGAGACCCCTAGCTTCAAAATCAGATTCCTAAAAGGTGCTGCTGGAAATGGCTACTTAGGAATGAGACGTTTGACCTTGAACGCTCTAACCCAGGACGGCAGCAAGATTCATGAATACGGTGCCTACGCATTATTCAATGCCATGGGTATTCCTGCATCAAAGACTGGGTGGGCAAGAGTTTATGTCAACGGTGTTGATCGAGGTCTATACCTAAGTGTTGAGCAACCCGATGAAAACTTCGCAGCCAAGAGATTCAAAGACATTACCCAACACATCTATGAAGGTGTTGCTCTAAGAGATTTCAAGGTTGGAAATGACGATGGCGACAACATAACTGGCTCATTCCCTGCAGACTACGGTTGGAAGGTTACAGCCAATAAGAACGATCTAACCAAGCTGATTTCCGTTGTCAACTACAAAGATCCTGCGAATTGGTACAAAGCTTTAGATGGCGTAATGGATAGAGCTTCACTCATAAAGTTCATGGCGGTGGAGAACTTCCTTGGACACTGGGATGGCTACTCAGGGCCTCTAGCAAACAACTACTTCATTAGAAGTAATACCCGAGGCAAGTTCACAATCATTCCTTGGGGTGTTGATCAGACCTTTGGTGAGAACAGAAAAACTACTGCCCCTGGCGATACCTTCAGCCTCCCTATGCTTTCTAAGACTTCAACTCACCCTTGGTTAACCAAGGAAACACTTAGAGGAAGTTTGTATGTTAAGTGCATTTCATATATCCCTTGTAGGAATGCATATCTAACTGAGCTTAAAGCTACCTCTGCAATGGCAACCAAGATGAAGCTTGGAACCCTGATGAAGTCCGCTTCAACAGTTATCCAGCCAGTACTAGCGGATCAATACAAGCTTCGCCCAGACTTGCTTGCCGGAATCAAAGCAGAGCAGACTCGATCAATCTCATTCATCGCTGCAAGGCAAAAAGAAGTAGCTGCCTTAGCAACTAAGTACAAGATCAAATAACTAGTACTCCAGCTAGGTTCATAGTCAGAGCAAGCATCACAACTCCACCGATGCGATAAACCCAACGCAGCTTCGGAGCCATTATCGGTCTATCTTCACCGTCTTTACCTTCGCGACCAAACATTCCAAGTAATCCAATTAGGAAAACTGGGATAGGTAGCAACATAAATAGATACTGAGGATACTCAGGGTTTCCCTCCAGCCAGCCACCGATTACTCCAGCACTGAAGCTAGAAACAATAAGCGTAAGAGCAAGAGCAGGAACACCTTGAGGAAGTATCTTCCATAGCAGTGGTGAGTTAGGGAAGCGATCTGAGAACCAACTCAAAATGTTAGGCAAGATGAAGATAAAGCTACCCACCCATACTTGCCAGACGTTACCCATGAATGCTGC
>CANLCU010000072.1 GCA_947489135.1 Micrococcales bacterium | reverse complement strand
CAACTATGGGTTTGGCTTGGAGCATCGGCAACTATCGTTCCGGTTCTTTTGGTCTGGCTACTAATCAGTCTTGGACTAAATGCAACTGCAATCACTGTTTCACTCGTTGGTGGTTATCTAGTTTCTGGACTGCTAATTGCAGTAGCAGCGATAGCTGGAAAGAGAAGTGGTTTATCAACAGCTACTATCTCTAGATCTGTATTTGGTGTTTGGGGTAATTCAATTCCTCTAACAATTAGTTTTGTCAGCAGAGTTGCCGTTGCAGCAATCCTGGTTTCTATCTTCACCTTCTTCATGAACCAACTTGGTGTTATGCAGGAAGAGTTTGCAACTGTTCTATTGAATGTTTCTGGAATTGAATTCACCTTAGGATTTGTTTTCCAAATCGTATTTGTTTTTGGAGCAGCGATTATCGCTTCGCTACGTGGAATCGTTGGTCGCACAGTTCAATTGCTTATTAGCCTTCTTGGATTTGTAATCTTTATCGAAAGCTTTGCTTCTATCGCTGGTCAAAGTGTTAGCTTCACAGCGGTTGGACCTACAGAGCTTGTTTCCCTTACTGGCTTAGCTGGATTTGCACTGGTTGTAATGGTCAACCTAACTCTTTGGTTTGCACTAGCTCCAAACATCTCGAAGGCTATTCCGATGAGCGTCCGCGGTATCAAGGTCTTCTCTGCTGTCCTGGTTGCTAACTTTGCTATTCCAGCTATTGTCGGAGTTCTGGCTGTTCTATGGCTTGGATCTTTGAGCACTCTTGCTGCTACTGCTTCACTGAGCCCTCAGCAGGCACTTGAGGTATTGCCAACATGGGCTCAAGGAACTCTTACTGCAGGAGCAGCTCTAACTATTTTCTTCGCAACAATCTTGAGCTTGAGAACTGCTGCACTTGACTACGTATCACTATTTAGAACTAAGTCTCGCGTTACTGGTCTAGTACTAACTGTTGTTGCCACCGTTCTACTTCTGGCGTTGTTTGCTCAGCAACCAGAGAGCCAGCAAGTTACTTACCTAAGCAATCTATTTGTTCTAGTTGCTGCCGGATCAGCTGGATGGATTGGAATCTTTGCAGCTGATGTTGCAATTAGAAGACAGGCTTACCACGAGCTATCTCTGTCACGTTCTTACGGTCTATACAAGAAGTTCAACATCCTTGCACTAATTACCTGGGTGCTCACATTAGCTCTAGCAGTTGCCGTGATTCCTGTGACCTTGTTCGGATTTGATTTCATGGGCTTCGCTCTTCCTTACCTTGGACTAGAGGCAAACATCGGTAGCGCTGCTATTGGATTCCTAGCGACGCTTACCTTCGGAATGCTCATTACTTTCGCTATTCGCATTCCTCAGATCAGAAAGCAAGAACGTGAAGTTCTTGAACTAGAAGCTAGACGTGATCAGCTGAACGATATCTTTGTTGGCAACGAGTAATGTCAGTTTCTCTAACTTCCGCCATAGATGTATTTGAAGAGCTATGGCCAACACATCTTGCTGAAGAATGGGATGTTGTTGGTTTAGTTACCGGCTCACCTCTACAGAAAATCAAAAAGGTTTTACTAACCGTTGATGTCACCTCAGAAGTGGTTGAGCATGCAAAAGCAGTTGATGCAGATCTAATCTTTGCTCATCATCCAATGCTGCTTAGGGGAGTGTCTTCTATTGCCGAAGACACAGCCAAAGGAAATGTACTTGCAGAGTTAGTCAGATCAAACATTGCTGTTTACTCAGCACATACCAACGCAGACTCAACTGAATCTGGCACATCTGTTGTAATTGCTAGAGCCTTAGGTCTCACAGGTAGCAGACCACTGCAACCGCTAACCAACACTCAACAGGGTATTGGTCAGATTGGTAACTTGAGTGCACCAATAACATTGGGCGAACTTGCCAACAGGTTGAATGAGATTCTTCCACCAACTGCAACAGGTGTAAGAGTTGCTGGGGATTTCGACAGAGAAGTAACAAACATTGCTCTTTGTGCTGGTGCAGGAGACTCATACTCGCTAATGGCATTAGATCAAGGTGCAGAAGTGTTTATTACTTCAGATCTAAAGCATCACAATTCCCAAGATATTCTGGAACTAGCAAAAGCTCGCGGTGTTGAGTTTGCTCTTATTGACATCTCTCACTGGGCGGCAGAGTTTGTTTGGCTTGAGACAGCTAAGTCAGAACTTGAACAGAAATTACCTGAAGTCAGCTTCGAAGTGTGCGACATAAGAACAGATGTTTTTGATTTCCTAATGAACAAACAGAGAGATTCCCAATGAAGTTAGATAAACCAGGTCAATCCGCTCTGCTCAAGTTGTCTGAAGTTGATATTGATATCGAAAGAATCAAAAACGAAATCTCAAAGGCTGTTAATTCCGCTGAACTAACAGCTAAGTCAGCTCAACTATCTGAATTCTCAGGTGAGGTAATTGTTGCTCGCACAAACTTTGAGAACCTAAACATGGAATCTCGTAAGGCCGATGACAACCTACACATGGTTGAAGATCGTCTTGCCCGTGACCTCGGGAGACTGAATTCAACATCATCACCTAAGGATGCTCAGGCTATTCAGTCTGAAGTTGAGTCCCTCACTCTTCGCAAAGAAGAGTTAGAAGAAGTTGAACTTGAAATCCTTGACCGATTGGAAGCTGCAAAGCAAGAGCTAGATGCCATCTCGCTAAAGCGTGAACGCACAGCCAAGGAAATAGAAGAACTCCGCGAAAAGATTCAGGTGCAAGTAGACGAGCTAAAGGGTCAGGGACGCAAACTAGTTGCGGATAGAGAAATCCTTGTGGCTAAAATACCCGCCGAAGTGTTAGAGAAGTATAAGTTCCTAGCTGCCAAGCAGGTTGCTGTTGGCAAAGTTGAATCAAGATCTTGCACCGCGTGTCACATGGGACTAACCGCCAACACAATTGATTCCATTGCTGGTTTGCCTGAAGATGAAGTAGGCAACTGCCCTGAGTGTTTAGCGATGATAGTTCGATGAGCAAACTTGTCATTATCGAAGCAGATGGTGGTTCTAGAGGGAACCCAGGACCTGCTGGCTCTGGTGCAGTTCTAATTGATTCTCAGACTGGAAGCGTCTTAGCTGAGATAGCAATGTTCATTGGAGTTGCTACAAACAACGTTGCCGAATACAGAGCAGTGCTAGCAGCAGTTGATGTTGCCAATGAAATTGCTCCAGATGCTGAACTTCTGGTTCGTATGGACAGCAAGCTTGTAGTTGAACAAATGTCTGGTCGTTGGAAAGTAAAGAACGAAGGCATGCAAGATCTCTTCCAGTCAATGCAACAAAGCATTGGCACAAGAAAGATCAGTTTTGAATGGATTCCTAGAGAGCAAAACGGCAAAGCCGATGCTCTAGCTAATGAGGCTATGGATGCTGAGAAGAGTGTTGTTAGAAAGTATGTCGGTTCTGCCGACACATCAACAATCAGCGTTGTAACTTCTTCTTCCAAAGTCGTCGCAGCAGATCTTGAATACAACCCAGAACTACCTAGCTCTGTGAGAGCACCTAGAAACATTTCTAAGAAGCTGACGACCATCATTCTGGTTCGTCACGGTAGAACCATTCTCACTGAGAGCCATCGCATTTCTGGTCG
>CANLCU010000071.1 GCA_947489135.1 Micrococcales bacterium | reverse complement strand
AAGGCCTAGACTTGTTTCATGTTGTTGTTCATTGAAATCTTCTTTTTAGGCCTTTTGGTCCTTGCTGGTTTAGCCATTGGTGGCATCAGCTTTCTTGTGCTTTACAAGCTCTTCAAGGGTCAGCGCTAGTTGTTCGTTCTACCCGAAGGACTACCACTTGAACTAACCCCCCTTGCCTTTCTCGTTGGCACTTGGGAGGGAATCGGTGTTGTTAGCAATAAATACGTCTCTAAAGAAGAAGCAACAGAGCAGAAGTTCCAACAGAAAGTAACTTTCTCAGTTGGCGAAGGTAATTACCTGACCTATCACGCAACCTCAAGACTTCTAGGCAATGCAACCGATGGCTCGGAGGATATTGAACTTCCAGCTGAACTAGGTTTCTGGCGTTTAGCCAAGCCAGCAGAAGAAGCTGACTACGGACCTTTAGTTCTAGGTGGCACTGGAGATCGAAAGATCAAGTCACCTGAAGATTTGGAACCACTTAGAAATGAACGCGGTGGCTTTGACATTGAAGCATCGATTATTCACCCAGGTGGAGCATATGAGTTTTATGCAGGGCAAGTTCTAAAGGGCCGAATTGATATGAGAACCGTAACTGGAAGCCATATGCCTATGCACTTGATTGAAGCTGGCAAAGGTTGGGGTTATGGAGAGCGCATGTATGGAACTCTTACTAAAGAAGGTGTAGTCAAACTTCTTTGGGTTATGGAAGTTGCTGCTTCTGTTAGAGATGAACTAGTACCTCTTGTATCTGTTGAACTAGATCGAATCTAATGACCCAGAGCTATTCAAATCCGCTGGTTGAACAAAGAGAATTTGTCGCAGGTTCTTCAGCTGTATTTCTTGAAGAAAAGTCAGTACTAGTTGTTTCTGGAGAAGATCGACTCACTTGGCTCAATGATCTATTTAGTCAAAAACTTGATGATCTAAAACCTGGTGTCTCTGTTGAAGCACTATGGCTTGATGCTCAAGGAAGAATCGTTAGAGATTTCCATATCGTTGATGATGGCGAAAAGTCTTGGCTAATTACATACTCCACTGAACTAGCTAACCTAGTGACTCAACTTCAGCGAATGGTCTTCAGAGCAAAAGTAACAGTAGAAGATGTTTCAGAAGATTATGCAGTAGTTGCAACCTGGTCTAAAGATGTTCCTGGTTCAGTTATGTCTTGGCAAGATCCATGGCCTGAGGTTTCAGCTGGTGGATGGAGATATGGCGAAGGACCAAGTGAACCTTGGAACTATAGAGAATCTTTAGTTCCAGAAGCTTTGGTTCCTTCTGTCTGGAAAGAGTTCAAACACTGCGGAACTATGGCTCTGGATGCTTTGCGTGTGGCAGCCATGAGACCAACTGGTCCTAATGAGATAGATGAGAAAGCTCTACCTCATGAGTTTGACTGGCTAGCTAGCGCAGTTCACATGAACAAAGGTTGCTACAGAGGGCAAGAAGCAGTCGCTAAGGTTCATAACCTAGGCCACCCACCTAGAAGACTGGTCTTTCTTCACCTAGATGGCTCTGCTCATGCTCTGCCTGATCTAGGTGATGAGATCTTTGGAGCAGACGATGTTGCTATCGGCAAGGTCACATCCGTAGGTCAACACCATGAGATGGGTCCTATTGCTCTAGGACTAGTCAAGAGAAATACTTCAGTAGATATTGAACTCAGGGTAGTCAATGCTGCTACTGGTGAATCACTTAGTGCTACGCAGGAAGTTATTGTTCCTGTGGATGCAGGATCAGTAGTTGATGTGAGTGGTCTTAGGGGCAAGAAATGAGATGGAGTCCTAAGGATTCTCTAGGAAGAGTTGTTGACTCTCTAGCGCCTGCTGTTCAAATAACTATTGGAGCATTGCTTGCCTACTCGGTAGCTTTCTATGCTCTTGGACATGTCAATCCTCTTCTTGCTGTGACTGTATGTATTACTTCACTTGGTTTTTCTAGAGATGCAAGGCCTAGACGTATTCTGCAAACAGCAATCGGAATGGTTGTTGGAATTGCAATCAGTGAAATCGCACTCATCTACTTTGGTGCTGGAATAATCCAGATCGCCATAGTCCTTCTGCTTGTCTTAATTGCTGCAAGGTTTATTTCTGCTAGTTCAGCATTTGCTGTGACAGCTGCTATTCAAGCAATGCTTGTTCAAATACTTCCAGAACCTGATGGTGGAGTTTTCCTTAGAACTCTTGATGGACTGATCGGTGGTGTGATGGCCCTCATCGTTACTGCCCTAATCCCGAGAGACCCAAGAGGAATTGCTAGATCAGATGCCAACAAACTATTTGACTTCTTTACTGAGACTCTTCAATCTCTAAGACTTGCTCTAAGAGATGCTAATAAGAGTCTTTCTAACCAAGCCCTAAAGAATGCTCGTGCATCTCAACCACTAATTGATAACTGGAGAATGTCTCTAGATAGTGCTCTTTCAATTAGCCGCATCAGCCCGTTCCTTATGAAGCACAAGTCAGAGCTCAGGAAGCAAAGAGGCCTTATGCGGGCTATGGACCTGGCAACTAGGAACCTAAGAGTCATTGTTAGAAGAGTGAACTTCCTACTGAAAGATGATGTTGCAAGGCCTTACTTAGCTGATCTGTGTGAACAGATTGCAGAGGCTGTAACGAACATCCAAGAAGGTCTTTCTGAACACGAGGAACTAGAGCTAGCCAGAGAGCAGTTACTTGAAATCATCAAGCAACTCGATCCAAAGAAGTTTGGAATAGCAGATCAGCTTCGCGAAGCTAGCGTCCTGCTATTGCTTAGACCATTACTAGTTGATTTGTTGTGTGCAACAGGTATGACTGAGGATGCTGCAAGAGCTGAGTTACCTGAGGTTTAGTGGAGCTACTGCTTCGTAATCTAAAGTAAGTTCCCCTAAAGCCCAACGCTTTTGATTGTTAGTAATTGGCCAACCTGAGTTCTTTAGATCTCTACAAGTAGCTATCCAACGTTGAGCTGCAGAGAATGTGGATAAAGCAGAGTTTCTAAACCATGCTTCATCTAGATCTTTGAGAAGTGAATGGATTGCTTCACCTTCTATGTTTCTATGAATAAGAATCTTCGGAAGACGTTCAGCAACCTTAGAAGGCTTCTCAACTTCATTGAGTTTTAGAGCAATAGTGAAACTTACCGGTGCTGTTTTAGATAAAGTGACCCAGCTGGCGATACGACCTAGTTCATCGCTAGTTCCTTCAACAATCACGCCGTTCTCTGTAAGTCTTGATTGCATCAGTTGCCATGACGCAAGCACTTCTGATTCGTCATACTGTCTTAGAACATTCATCGCTCTAATGACATCTACCTCTTTACCGGTTAGTGGTTTAGGTAGGGGAACTTCAAAGCCGCCCAAGCCAAACAGTAGGTTCTCAGTTTGAAAGGGTAGTCCTCGCTCAACTCTTTCTCTGTCTATTTCAATCCCAACAACTGTGACCTCTGGATTTGTTGTAGCTAGTCGCTGAAGCATCTCAATAGAAGTGGTTGGGGTGGCTCCAAAGCCAAGATCCACAACAATTGGTTGGGCTTGTTTGAGTTGGGGGAGGTTGGCTATGTATCTATCGACTCTTCTGAGTCTGTTGGGGTTGGTGGTTCCTCTAGTAATTAGACCAACCGGTTTCTTTATAGCCATAGCTTCTAGGCTAACTAGATAAACTTGAGCCATGGCTGAATACACACTTATCTTGTTACGACATGGCAATTCCACTTGGAACCAGGAGAACCGCT
>CANLCU010000070.1 GCA_947489135.1 Micrococcales bacterium | reverse complement strand
CTGCTGTCTGAGATACCTGCCTTTTTGCTCATTAGTCTTTCTTGAATGCTGCGTCTAGGAAGTCTTCACGTTCAACAAGTTTTACTCGTTCACGTTCTTGAGCTGCTCCTAAAGCCTTCTCTGTTGCATCAATCTTTAGCCACTCAGGCCAGCCTAGGAACTGAACACCCTTTGAGTTAAGTAGTGAAACAACATCATCTTCATCAGAGTTAGCTGGCTGCCACCAGGTGCTCTTGTCTTCCATTACACAAGCAATAGTTTCCATAGCATCGCTCTTAGTGTGTCCAATAAGACCGATAGGTCCACGCTTGATCCAGCCGGTTGCATAAACCCCTGGAATGTGTTCACCGTTCTCATCTAATACTCGACCTGCAGCATTAGTAATAACACCAGTTTTGTGATCAAAAGGAATTGAATCCAACTCAGATCCAAAGTAACCAATAGCTCTATAAACGGCTTGAACAGGGAACTCTCTAATTTCTCCTGTACCAATAACACCACCAGAACCATCTAGTTCAGTTCTTTCAATTCTTAGACCAGTGACCTTGCCATCTTCACCAAGTATTTCTCTAGGCGAACTAAAGAAATGTAGGTGAAGTCTCTTTGTTGCACTAGTTCTTTCTTTACCCCTGTGGCTCTCAAGGGTGTTAACCATAACTCTGGTTTGGTTATTGGTATCAATAGCTTCTTGAGAACCTGCATCGTATTTGAAGTCTTCGTCATAGACGATGGTGTCAACGCCTTCAATGTCACATGCTTCACGAAGTTCTAGTGGGGTGAACTTAACTTGAGCAGGACCACGTCTTCCGAATACGTGAACATCTGTAACAGGAGAAGCCAGTAGTCCTTGATAAACATTGTCTGGAATATCGGTTGAAAGAAGATCTTCTGGTTGCTTAGCCAAGATACGAGCAACATCTAGAGCTACGTTTCCATTTCCTAGTACTGCTACCTCTTTGGCATGTAGCGGCCAGGTTCTTGGGAAATCGGGATGTGCGTCATACCAGTTAACAAAATCAGCTGCACCGTAGCTACCATCGAGTTCAACACCAGGAATGTTAAGCTCTGCATCTTTGATTGCACCGGTTGAGAAGATGACTGCGTTGTAGTGACTCTTTAGTTCATCAAGAGTGATGTCAGTTCCATACTTTACGTTTCCAAAGAAACGAATGTCTCCTCTATCAAGAACTTCATAGAGAGCTCTGATGATGCCTTTGATTCTTGGGTGATCAGGAGCAACTCCATAGCGAACTAAACCGTATGGAGCAGGGAGTAAATCAAATAGGTCGATGCTCACATCAAAGTCTCTTTCGGCTTTGATGATTAGATCCGCAGCGTAGATACCGGCAGGGCCGGCACCAACAATTGCTAAACGCATTTTGTTCAAGTTAAATCAAATCCTTTTACTGGTTGCGGTCAACAACAGCTTCAGCGAATACTCGCAGAGCGTCTTTGACCGGTGAATCTGGCAATGGAGCTAGAGCTGCAACAGCATCTGTTGCCCAAGTCTTTGCTAGCTGATAAGCCTCTTCAAGAGCTGGATGCTCTCTAAGCTTGGCTACCGCTAGCGCTAACTGAGCATCATCTTCAAGGCCTGCATCAATTATCTCAACTAGTTCTTGAGCTTTAGGGTCAGTGGCCGCATGGGCTCTAAGTAGCAGGGTAGGCATGGTTGGCACCCCTGCTCTGAGGTCTGTGCCAGGGGTCTTACCTGAGTCATCAGAGACTATGTCAATAACATCATCAATGAGCTGGAAGGCAACACCAACCTTCTCACCATAAATTCGCATTGGCTCTCTGTATTCATCTGGACCATCACCGTAGACAACACCTAGTTCAGCACTAGCTGCAATTAGAGATCCAGTCTTGTCAGCAAGAACTTGAATGTAATGAGCAATTGGATCTTCACCATCTTGGGGACCCATGGTTTCATGAAGTTGCCCAAGGCATAGTCTTTCGAAAGTGTCTGCTTGCAATGAAAGTGCTTTTCCGCCAAGGCGGCTAACAATCTGTGATGCTCTTGCGAAAAGTAAATCTCCAGTCAAGATAGCAACGCTGTTTCCCCATACTTCATGAGCGGTTGGAACACCTCTACGCATAGGTGCTCTATCCATAACATCATCGTGATACAGAGTTGCTAGGTGGGTAAGTTCAACAACAACTGCTGCCTTAATCACGGAATCTTTAGAGTCATCACCTAGAGCTGCACCTAAAAGAACAAGAACAGGACGTAGTCTCTTGCCACCTGCTTCAAGTAGATGTCTTGAAGTTACATTGGCAACAGGATCAGTATGGGTAACTGCTTCTAGTAGTTGTACCTCTACTTGTTCTAGGCCTGACTGAATCTTCTTCAGTAGAGCCTTGTCCACTACCTTACGTAGTTGTGGAGGTAGAACTATCTTGCTCATTTAGTAGCTTTCTTAGCACTGTGTATTGCAACGATTCCCAAACTTGAATTCTTGTATTTAGCTTCTGTGAAACCAGCATCAACTAACCACTGAACTAGTACCTCTTGCTTAGGCCAAGCAGCAATAGATTCTGACAGGTAATCGTAAGCACCTTTGTTCTTAGCTAGAAGCTTGCTTAGAGTTGGCAAGATGTTGGCTAGATACCAGCGATACAAACTTCCAATGACTGGAGTTCTCACGTGTGAGAACTCACAGATAACAACAACTCCACCTGGCTTTAGAACTCTAAGCATTTCAGTCAGAGCCTTCTTAGGATCTACTACGTTTCTAAGTCCAAAGGAAATAGTCACTGCATCAACAGAAGCATCAGCAAAAGGCAACTTAGTTGCATCAGCAAAAACAAACTCAAGGTTAGGGTGACGTTTTCTACCAACAGCTAGCATTCCCTCGCTGAAATCGCTGGCAATTACTTTTACCCCAGGCTTAGCAAAAACTACAGATGAAGATCCTGTGCCTGCAGCTAGGTCTAGAACTGTTTGACCTGATTGAGGATTAACAGTTTTAAGGACTTGTCTACGCCAAATACGGTCTTGTCCGAAGGAAAGAAGATCATTAGTGCGGTCGTAGCTTTCAGCAACCGAATCAAACATGGCTGCGACTTCTGCCGGCTTTTTAGCCATATCCGCTTTATTCACAAGGCTAAGTCTAATCTTTGCCTTGATGAGTATCTACTGCCCTGCAGCCTTTAGGTAGCGTAATTTACGTCTTCTGCTTCTAAATGTGTTCACACCGGTCACTGTTGAAAGAACTAGGGCTGCTAATCCAAGGGCGACCCCAAGCACTCTTGCTCCTTCAATGAATTCATCAGTTGGTGTAGCAGTTGATCTGTTTAACGAATCAATTGGAATAGCTGCATGTCTATATGGGTCGAGAGTGGATGCTGGGCCTTCGCCAACAAGTCCGCCTTGTTCCAATTTTGTACGTTCTGCGATTTCCAAGATTGTCACGCTAGCATCACCTGTTGGCAGTGTAGGCAGGACATAAATGTTTGGATCTATTGGCTGACCCATTCTCATAACTGTTGGTGGGATTAGAAGCCAAGAGTGCTGGTCGTAACGCTCTTCAATCTCATAGTGCTTGTAGTCAACGACTGGGTCGCCTTGATTCTCTTCGAGAATCTCCACTGTGTTATCGCCGTCAAGTTCCTCAGCATACGAGGCTAGGGGGAGGCTTATGCCAGCTAGAAGTAGAGCTGAAGTAGCAGTAATTAGAACTTTCCGCATCTGGCACTCCCTTCGCTGTTTTAGACTTCAAGTGACCTGTATTTAGGATATCCCAGTCAAAAGAGACTAATTTAGGCTCGCTGGGGATTTCACA
>CANLCU010000069.1 GCA_947489135.1 Micrococcales bacterium | reverse complement strand
AATGCCATAACTCCAATTGCAACTGTCATCTTTTTGCTAACAGTGTTTAGAGACGAGAAGGTTTCTAGAAACCAAATCTTTGGGCTTCTAGTTGGTGTTGTTGGAGTACTGACACTTATTGGAATTTGGCAAGGTGTCCAAACAGATTCTTGGCTAGCAGTAGTAGGAATTGTAATTGCTGCCAGCTGCTATGGCTTTGGTGGTCCTTTTATTCGTAAGTTCATTGAACCAAGAGGACATCCCCTTGAAGTAGCCGCTTTTGGTCAGATAGCTGCTGCGGCGACCCTCTTACTTCCTGTTTATCTAACCCAACCTCCAATGACTGCACCTTTCACCGCCCAGTCTTTCGGAGCTCTTCTTGTTCTTGGAATCTTTGGAACCGGCATTGCCTACACAATGTATTACCCACTGCTTAGACAAGTTGGATCTGCAGTTTCTTCAACAGTTACCTTGCTAGCTCCGCTTGTTGCAGTAACACTGGGTGTTGTTGTTCTTGGTGAGAAGCTTAGTTGGTTTGAACCAGTAGGTGGCTTGATTATTCTCATTGGTGCAGCTATTGCACAGGGTCTCTTTAGAAGACGTAAATCTTTAGCTATGTAATTACTTGATCTTCACATCAAGTCTTAGTTCACCCAAAGCACCTTTAGGAACAGCAGGGGAAATCGGCTTCACTGGTGCAATTAGCTTGAAGTCTTTTCCTAGTTCTGGGCGAGTATCAATTTCACCCTTGTTAGGCCAGAACGCACATGCCCACTCTGCTTGAGCAGCAATGCTGAGCGATGGATTCACTCCTGGATTAGCAGATAGTGCTGAACCATCAAGAATGTGAAGACCTGGCTGACCGAATGCTCGAAGATATCCATCAAGCACACCTTCTTTGGCATTAGGAGCAATAACAGATCCACCTAAGAAGTGAGCAGTCATAGGAATACCAAAAGGTTCAGTAACAACAGCTCCTGCAGTTCCATTGAACTGTTCTGCTAATTCTTTAGCCAGCTTGTGTCCTTCTGGAACCCATGCTGGGTTTACTTCCCCATAACCTTGTCGTGAAGTTAGCTTTCTACCGAATAAACCACGCTTACTAAAAGTAGTTAGTGAGTTATCTCTAGATTGCATGACAAGAAGAATTAGAGCTCGCTCAGGCCAGGTGCGAAGGTTATACATACTTGGTAGCGATCCGAACTTCTTGATAGAAGCAACAATCAATCTCCAAAAAGTTGGCTTCTGACCCTTAGGTCCTGAAGCCATAATGCTCTCCATGATTCCCATAAATCCAGAGCCTCTTCCATATCTAACTGGCTCAACGTGAGTGTGTTCATTAGGGAACACACTTGATGTAATAGAAGAACCTTTAGAGAAGTCAATATCTTTACCCTTAGCAACAACTCCAAGTAGAGACTCGCTATTAGTTCTACTCAAGGAACCAAGAGTTGAACTGATGCCCTGCAAGTGGCCCTTGCTTCTGACTTTGTGTAGCAGCTTTGCACTACCTAAAGCACCAGCAGCAATGATTACCTGATCTGCTGTGTAGACATTCTTCTTGACCCATCCAGTAGAAGATGAATGTCTAGTCTGAATCTCATAGCCTGAGCTTGAATCGATGATGTCGGTAACAGTTGTGTTGGCCACAACCTCGGCTCCTATCTGCTCAGCAAGATAGAGGTAGTTCTTAACCAGAGTGTTCTTAGCTCCATGCCTGCAACCAGTCATGCATTCACCACAGTTAATACAGCCAGTACGCTTAGGTCCTACTCCACCGAAGTAAGGGTCTTCAACTTCTTTGCCTGGCTCACCAAAGTGAATACCTAGCGGAGCCATCTGGAAAGTATCCCCATAACCCAGCTTGTCTGCAGCCTTCTTTAGTTCTATGTCAGCAGGAGACATGTAGGTATTAACTTCAACACCAAGCATGCGTTCTGCTTGAGAGTAATAAGGAGCTAGTTCTTTCTCCCAATCACACATATTCGCCCAAGAACCAGTCTTGAAGAAAGTAGTAGGTGGACGATACAAAGTATTGGCATAAACCAAAGATCCTCCGCCAACACCAGCTCCTGACATGACCATTACATTTCTAAGTAGGTCAATTCTCTGGATACCTTTTAGTCCAAGTCTTGGGAAGAACAGGAACTTCTTTAGATTGAAAGAAGACTTAGCAAAATCAGTGTCCTTGAAACGAGCACCGGCTTCGATAACAAGAACCTTGTAGCCCTTTTCAGTGAGACGAAGAGCTGAGATGGAGCCACCAAAGCCAGAGCCTACGATGACCACATCGTAGTGATTATCTCTTGGCTTTGACATCGACATCTGACCTATGGGTGTCTAAGTGGGCTTGCTGGTAGGCGTTCCTGTGAAACCCACTTCTCCTGGTAACCAGTAGATGAGTTCATTAGATCTAGGAATGGCTTGGCATCAAACTCTTCAGGACCCATAACTCCAACGCCTTCCCAAACACCAGTTGCCAGAAGTTCTAGAGCAATCAGTGGGTTGAAAGCAGTCTGAGCCACAACAGCCTGAGCTTCAATAGCAGCCATAGTCACAGCGTTATCAGCTACGTGATATAGATAGGTAGCTCTAGGCATTCCATCCTTACCCTTACCGGTAACTAAGACACCTGCACAGGTCTTACCTGTCATGCGAGGACCAATGGTTGCTGGATCTGGAAGAACAGAAACAACTACGTCTCTAGGAGCAACTTCTACTGGACCCTGAGCTGAACGAACTCGAACAGGTGCAGTTGAATCAAGACCAAGCATGTGTAGGGTCTTTAGAACTCCGATGAAGTCTGAACCTAGTCCGAACTTGAAAGTAACTCTGCCAACATCCATAGTTCTTGGAATCATGGTTACTTCTTCGTGCTCAACGTTCACACACTCAACAGCACCAATACCTTCAGGGAATTCAAAGATCTCTGGCTCACTGAAAGGCTCTGTTGTGAACCACCCCTTCTTCTTTTCGAAAAGTGTAGGAGGGTTTAGACATTCTTCAATAGTTGTCCAGATTGAGAATGAAGGAGCGAAGATTTCATTTCCTTCATCATCAGTAACACTTAAGTTTCCACCGTCTTTGACTGATACTTCGTCAATCTCGCTGAATAGGTGATCTGCTGCATAGCGAGCAAACACGTTGCTTAGACCTGGCTCAACACCAATACCAACTAGAGCAAGTTTTCCAGCTCGCTCCCATTGCTCGTGCAGTGCATACTGTGAGTCACCTAGTTTGATTCCAGTCTTGTGGAAAGGATCTGCTTCGTTCTTCTCGCTAAGGCTTAGCGCCATGTCTAGGTAGTGAACACCTGCTGTGTAGCAAGCAGAGAAAATGGTCTGGACGAACTTAGGCTCAACAGCGTTTAGTACGTGAGTGATGTTTAGCCCTGTGATGAGTGCTGCCATTGATGCTGCGTTAGATGCATCAATCTTTACTGAACTAAATTTTGAGGCAACTTCATCGCCATACTTGTTTTGAATCCAAGCGATAGTTCTATCTGCTCTTGATTGGTCGTAGTCACTAACGACCATTTCTTCAAAGAAGTTTCTTGTTGCTGCAATCTTGGCAATAGCGTCTCCGACGCCACCTGCTCCTACAAGCAAAATACGCATTTGTTTCACAACCTAAATAGTCTCTATTAGCCAACGTCGTTGCTGGCTTACTTAAGCCTACCTAAGCGACTACTTCTCGCCTGCTCTTGAGCGAAGTCTCTGGAGAAACTCTTTAGTTCTAGCCTTCTGCGGGTTCTCAAAGAAGTCCTTAGCTGGCCCTTCTTCAATGATTACTCCGCCATCTAGGAAGACAACCCAGTCCGCCACATCCCTAGCAAAAGA
>CANLCU010000068.1 GCA_947489135.1 Micrococcales bacterium | reverse complement strand
CTATTGATTGTGGCTGGAGCAGGTTCAGGTAAGACCAAGGTGCTAACCCACCGCATTGCTCACCTACTAGAGCAAAGAGAAGCCTGGCCATCCCAGATCTTGGCTATTACTTTCACCAATAAAGCAGCCAGTGAGATGAGAGACCGAATCAAGCTGCTGGTGGGGGACCCAGAAGGAATGTGGATCCGCACCTTCCATTCTGCTTGCCTTCAAATACTTAGAAGAGAAGCTGAGCGTCTAGGACATAACTCAAACTTCACTGTTTATGACACAGGGGACTCAAGAGCCCTAATCAAGAGACTCATCAAATCAAGCGGCCATGACATCGACAGCCTGAAGGCTCAAGTAGTCGCATCAGTAATTAGCAAAGCTAAGAATGAGTTGCAGACAGCTGAAGACTTTGCAGCAAACATTGATACCAAGAACCCAAAGTCTCAGGCTATTGCTGAAGTTTTCCTTGCCTATGAGGCAGAGAAGAAGAGAAACAACGCCTTTGACTTTGATGATCTAATCGGGGAGACCGTCTTCTTGCTCAGAGCCTTCCCTGAGGTGGCAGCTAACTACCAACGTAAGTTTAGACATGTTCTAGTTGATGAGTACCAGGACACTAACCATGCTCAATACGCTTTGATTCGTGAATTGACTAAACCTATCGATCCTAAGTTTGCTCTTCCTGATGGCAAAACAGGAGAACTAGTAGGACCAGCATCACTAACAGTTGTTGGTGACAGCGACCAATCGATTTATGCCTTCCGTGGCGCTGACATCAGAAACATTTCAGAGTTCAGCAAAGACTTCCAAGGTGCTCACACAATCCTGCTTGAGCAGAACTACCGTTCAACCCAAAACATTCTTTCTGCAGCTAACGCTGTTATTGCTAAGAACTTTGACAGACCAGATAAGAACCTTTGGACTGATGCAGGAGCTGGAGAGAAGATTGTTCAGTTCACAGCTGTAGACGAAAGACATGAAGCGGGCTTTATTGTTGATCAGATTCAAGAACACCATGGCGATGGAGTTGCTTATTCTCAGATGGCAATTCTTTATAGAACAAACGCTCTAACTCCAAGCATTGAAGCTGAGCTAAAGTCCCAGCGAGTTCCTTATGCAGTTATCGGTGGTTTGAAATTCTATGAGCGTAAAGAAATCAAAGATGCTCTTGCTTATCTAACCGCTGTATCTAATGGCCGTAACGATGAAGCAGTTAGAAGAATTATCAATGAACCTGGAAGAGGCATCGGAGATAAGACCGAGCTAAAGGTTGCTGAATTAGCAAGAAAGAATGGCATCAGTTTTAGAGAAGCTCTCTCTTATTCGACAGAACTTGGGCTTGGTCCAAAGCTAATTGAAGCAATTACAAAGTTTGCAAACCTTTTAGATTCTCTTGAACAGATGTCACACACTTCTAAAATCAGCGATGTACTGATTGAAGCTCTTGTTCGATCTGGTTATCGCTATGGACTTGAGATGAGCCGTGACCCTCAAGATGAGGCAAGAGTAGAAAACCTTGATGCGCTTGTGGGTCAGGTAGTTGAGTATCAGCTAAGAAATCCTGAAGCTACCCTGGCTGATTACTTGGCTGAGATCACTCTGGCCGCAGCAGCAGATGAAATTGACGATGGTTCAGGTCAGGTCTCACTGATGACTCTTCACACTGCCAAAGGTCTTGAGTACCCAGTTGTGTTTATTGCTGGTTTGGAGCAGGGAACTCTTCCACACATGCGCTCCTTCGAAGAAGTTGGTGGATTAGCCGAAGAGCGCAGGTTGTTCTATGTGGGAATAACAAGAGCGATGAGATTGCTGTATCTAACCATTGCCATGCAGAGAACCCTGTTTGGTCAGTTGAACTCAACCATGCCTTCCAACTTCTTGCTTGATATCCCTGCAGATCTAATTGATCAAAGAGGAGCTGAAAGAGAAAGCCCTAGGTACCAACCTAGAGCTGTGGGTAGTGGCTATGACCGACCGGTTCGGGAGAAGAAGGTCTGGGATAATGCCATCACCACTGTCAGGAACAATGAGGGTCTTATCCTTGCCGTTGGGGACAAGGTCAAGCACGATGCCTTTGGGGTTGGAACGGTTATTGAGACCACTGGCGAAGGTGCGAGACAGACCGCAGAGATTAGATTCGAGAAGGTAGGCACTAAGCGCTTGATGGTGCGGGTAGCACCTATCGAGAGGCTCTAAACTGGTCTTTGGTGCACGCTCTTCAGTGCCCTTTTTTGTGAATGGAATCATAAGTGGATTTATTTGAATATCAGGCCCGAGACATGTTCGAGGCACACGGAGTCCCTGTTCTACAGGGCCTAATCGCAGACACCCCAGAGCAAGCAGCTGAAGCTGCAGCCAAGATTGGCGGCACAGTTGTTGTCAAAGCCCAGGTTAAAGCTGGTGGCCGAGGCAAAGCCGGTGGTGTGAAGTTAGCTCATAACCCAGAAGAGGCAAGAGCAGCTGCGGAATCAATCTTGAAGTTGACCATCAAGGATCTTCCCGTCAATCGAGTAATGATTGCTCAGGGTGCTGCCATTGATAAGGAGTACTACTTCTCAGTATTGCTAGACAGAAGCAACAGAACTTTCCTATCTCTTTGCAGCGTTGAAGGTGGAATGGATATTGAGCAGCTGGCTGAAGAGCGTCCAGATGCTCTAGCAAAGATTGCTATCGATGCTATTCAGGGAATCGACTTGGCTAAGGCTTTAGAGATCGCTAAAGCCGGTGGCTTCAGCGATGACATCGCTGCCAAGGTAGCTCCAGTATTCGTGAAGCTATACGACGTCTTCGTTAAAGAAGATGCAACGCTAGTTGAAGTAAACCCATTGATTCTAAGTAAAGATGGCGAGATCATCGCTCTTGATGGCAAGGTCTCTCTAGATGACAACGCTGAGTTCCGTCACGAAAGAGAAACAATGGAACGCGATCAGCTTGATCCTCTAGAGGCTAAGGCTAAGCAGGCAGATTTGAACTACGTCAAACTCGATGGTGAAGTTGGAATCATCGGTAACGGTGCTGGATTGGTTATGTCAACACTTGACGTTGTTGCTTATGCAGGTGAAAGACACGGTGGTGTGAAGCCAGCTAACTTCCTAGATATTGGTGGTGGAGCTTCTGCTGAAGTTATGGCTGCTGGTCTAGATGTAATTCTTGGTGACCCACAGGTAAAGAGCGTGTTTGTAAACGTATTCGGTGGAATCACTGCTTGTGATGCTGTTGCTAATGGAATCGTCGGGGCACTAGCTACTCTCGGTTCTTCTGCTACTAAGCCTTTGGTTGTTCGCCTTGATGGTAACAACGTAATCGAGGGTCGAAAGATTTTGGCTGATGCAAATCACCCACTAGTAACCGTTGTTGACACTATGGATGAAGCTGCTGATAAAGCTGCTGAACTCGCTAACCGCTAAAGAGAGATTTAAGAAATGTCTATTTTTCTAGATAAGAACAGCAAGATAATCGTTCAGGGTATGACCGGTTCTGAAGGCATGAAGCACACTCGCAGAATGCTTAAGGGTGGATCAAACATCGTCGGTGGTGTAAACCCTCGTAAGGCTGGAGAGTCTGTTGATGTTGATGGCACTTCACTACCAGTGTTTGGATCTGTTGCTGATGCAATGGCTGCAACAGGAGCTAACGTTTCTGTAATCTTCGTTCCACCGGCTTTCGCTAAGTCAGCTGTCATGGAAGCTATCGATGCTTCAATCGAATTAGCAGTTGTAATCACTGAGGGAATCCCAATTCATGACTCAGCTAGTTTCTGGGCATACAGCGTTTCAAAGGGCAACAAGACCCGCATCATTGGTCCTAACTGTCCAGGCATCATCAGCCCAGGAAAATCTAACGCTGGTATTACCCCATCTGATATCTCAGGTCCTGGTCCTATTGGTCTAGTCAGTAAGTCAGGTACCCTGACCTACCAAATGATGTTTGAGCTTCGTGACATTGGTATCTCAACTGCTATCGGTATTGGTGGAGATCCAGTTATTGGAACTACACACATCGATGCTCTAGCTGCTTTTGAAGCAGATCCAGAAACAAAAGCAATCGTGCTTATCGGTGAAATTGGTGGTGACAGCGAAGAGAAAGCTGCTGCATACATCAAGGACAACGTAACTAAGCCTGTTGTTGCCTACGTTGCAGGATTTACTGCTCCTGAAGGTAAGACCATGGGTCACGCGGGAGCAATTGTTTCAGGTTCTGCTGGAACTGCTCAGGCTAAAAAAGAAGCATTCGAAAAAGTCGG
>CANLCU010000067.1 GCA_947489135.1 Micrococcales bacterium | reverse complement strand
AGGAGGCTAGAGAAGGCGAGAATGCTAGTTGGGAGCCATAACTGGTCGCGAATCCAAAGAAACATCTGGTCTCCTGAAGGGCTTCATGAAATGGCTCCCCGGCTTGGACTCGAACCAAGAACCTATCGGTTAACAGCCGATTGCTCTGCCAATTGAGCTACCGAGGAATGCTGCCTAAGCAACTTTCATACTTTACCAAAAACTTCGATCTTTTTCTTGCCCTAGCCCAATTAGTAGCCAAGTTCAGGATCAACTAGGCCAACCCAGTCCCCTAAGCCCTTGTATGCGGCTAGATTCTCTCTAATTCGTATAGAGAACAGACTGAGAACCTGAGCATTGGTATCAGCAGTATGAGGCGTAACAATCACGTTCTTAGCGCTCCATAAAGGATGTCCATCAGGCAATGGTTCTGGCTCAGTTACATCTACTCCTGCCCCTGCGATAATCTCCTCGTTCAGCGCTGTAACAAGGTCCATAGTGTCCACAACAGCACCACGAGCCACATTCACGAAGTAAGCCGAAGGCTTCATTTTCTTGAATCTAGCGAGATCAAATAAACCTCTGGTGCTCTCCGTTAATGAACAAGCCAGAAAGACCCAGTCAGCATTGGCAAGGTGTTCGTCAAGCTGATCCAATTGAACAGTTCTCGTAGCACCATTGAATGGTTCAGCCTTGTTTCGGACAACAGTGACATCACATCTGAATGGCGATAGCTGTTTGAGTAACTCTTCTGTGATTCCTCCAGCGCCAACAATCACAATGTTTGCGTCATACAAGGAAGCTGCAAACTTTCGACCCCAAGTACTCGCTCGTACTCGTTCAGGAATAACTCTTCCCAAGGCCATCGCCAACATAAGAGCATGCTCAGCTACTGGTTCTCGGTATGAACCCTTTGCACAAGCGAACCGAATTGGGAAGTGCAGAACGTTCTGGAAGGCATCAACGCCTGCAAAAGGTAACTGAACGAACTCAAGTTGCGGATTCTCGTTTAGCACTTGTTCAAGACCCTTTGGATCTGAATAGTCAGTCCAGATAAGCGCGCCAACGTTTTCATTCATCTCTGATAAAACTGAACCGCTTTCGATGGCAGCTAATTCATAAGCAGGAAAACCCTTTGGAGCGATAGTCACTAGTGACTTATCGATGGTCATCGAAGTTCTCTGATCTGCGCTTCGATTGCCATCAACTGTCTTTGCATGAGAGTGTGCTCTTCGGAGTTAGTTTCAGAATTGATTTGTGCAAGGTTTGCTCTCATCGAATCTCTTTGTCTGGTGAGCATCTTGCGTTGAGCACTTGCGATAACACCAACTGCATAAGCCTGTATCTCATCAGGGGTGGAGACAGGAAGTTCTTTGCTTCCTAACTGCCTAACTAATCCGTGCAAGACATCAGGAGTTTTAGATCCAATTTGATTGAACCAATCCGGTTGATGAATCGAACTAATTGATTGAGCTGCTGATTGCGCGATTACTACGTAGGCAGGGGTACCAAACATGTTCTCACAGATCTGCAAAGCAGCTTCTGCTGACCAAGCAGTTGGAACTTGAAGAAGAACTGCAAGCACTTCTTGCTCTAGACGAGTGTTAGCGTCCTGCAAGTTAGGCATCGGAAACTCTGGGCCATCTTCAGGCGGAGGTGGCTCACCAGGATTTAGTTCTGGTGGCAGATAAGAACTTTCTCCACGTCTTGAGTTAGCAACAGCGGTTGCTCTCTGCTTTGTAAGTTCAGTGCTCAGCAGACGATTGATTTCATCGTTACCAAGCTGCACCTTTGCAGCAAGCGTTCGAACATACTCTTCTCTTGCTCCAAGATCTGAGATGCGAGCGAGAACGCTAACGGCAGCAGTAGCAGCAGATAGCCTGCCAGGGAATGAACTTAGATCATGTCCTTGTATCTTCTGGTCTAGAGCAAATTCATAGATCGGTCGCTTATTTGCAATCATTTCTTGAACAGCAGCGTCACCTTTTTGAATACGTAGGTCGCAAGGATCTAAACCTTCTGGGCCAACAGCAACATAAGTAGAAGCAATGAACTTTCCTGATGATTCAAACGCTCTCATGGCTGCTTTTTGACCTGCAGCATCAGGGTCGAATGTGAAGATAACTTCAGCTGACTCTCCCCCAGTTCCAAAGATCTGATTTATCTTCCTGATGTGATCATCACCAAAAGCAGTTCCACAGGTAGCAACTGCTGTTGTAATGCCAGCTAAATGACAGGCCATAACGTCTGTGTAACCTTCAACAACGACAACCTGACGGTTCTTGGCAATTTCTTTCTTCGCCAAGTTAAGGCCATATAGAACTTGAGACTTGTGATAGACCGGAGTCTCCCCTGTGTTGATGTACTTAGCTAATGGATCATCTTCGTAAATCTTTCGAGCACCGAACCCAATAACAGCGTTTGTTGCATCTCTAATCGGCCAAACCAGTCTTCCTCTGAACTTGTCATAGGTTCGACCTTCTTTGGCAACCAAAAGATCAACTTTCACAAGTTCTTCCTCTGTGAAGCCTTCCTTCTTCAAGGCTTCACCAAGGCTATTCCAGCCTTTAGGTGCATAACCAATGCCGAAGTACTCAGCAGCTTGCTGATCAAACTTTCTTTGGGAAAGGAAATCTCTAGCAGTCTGAGCTTCAGGCGATGTAAGAGATGCGGTAAAGAACTTGGCTGCAGCTTCATTGGCGGCGAGAAGTCTCGCTCTGTTGACACCTTCGTCACGGTTACTACCAGCTTCGTAAGTAATCTCATAAGAAATCTTTGATGCACACTTCTCTACTGCTTCGTAGAAGGTTATGTTTTCAATCTTCTGAAGGAACTTGTAGACGTCCCCGCCTTCACTACAACCAAAGCAATGATAGAAACCCTGGTCAGGTCTTACGTTGAAAGATGGTGATTTCTCATCATGGAAGGGACATAGGCCCTTTAAAGAGCCAACACTTGCTCCCTTGAGCTGAACATACTCGCCAACAATGTCGGCAATGTTTACTCTTTGCTTAATCGCTTCAATGTCGCGTGTAGGAATACGCCCTGCCATTACTTGGCACTTCTCTTCAGAACTAGTTCTTCATGCATCTTCACTGCAGCTGCATCTGTCAACACAGCGATCTGATCAACAATCACACGGTGTTTTTCTGAATCAGTGGACGCTCTGTTCCAGGCATCTAGTGAGTAGCGGTCAAGATGCTTACCGTTAGAAGCAAGCAGAACATCAGCTAACTCTCTAAGCAGTGCTCTCTGGTCTTCGTAGTAACCAACTCGCTCATCCAATGACATTAGGAAGTATGAAGCTAATCCTTTGAAGATTGCAATCTCTGCTTCCACCTCTATTGGCACGACAACATCAGCCGCATATCTTGCATACAGCGAATCAGCATTTGCTTGGAAAGTGGCCTGAGTAGTTCTAGACACGAATGAACCAATGACAGATGAAGTTAGATTCTTGAGTTGTCCTGCTTCACGTGGAGTCTTGCTATAGCTCTCCAACCAGTACTGGTTTGTCTGCAATCTATCTAGAGCAGCACCAAGATCATCTGATGAAATACGGCTACCGTTCCATCTTTCAATTTCTTTGACAATCGCTGACTCTTGGGATGAACCCTTTAGTTCTTCGAGCTTTATGAAGCCTTCAACAACTGCATCTTCGAAATCGTGAACTGAATAGGCAACGTCATCGCTAAAGTCCATAATCTGCGCTTCAAAGCACTTAACTCGTTCTTTAGCTCCAAGTCTTAGCCATTCAAAGACTGGAACATCGTCCTCGTAAACACCAAACTTGATTGATCTGTCTGCACCTGTATCTTGAACAGCAAACTCTCTAGTCCATGGATACTTGCAGCTAGCATCAAGGCTTGCTCTGGTTAGATTCAAACCAAATGCAACACCGTCTTTGCTATAAACCTTTTGTTCAATGCGAGTAAGCAATCTAAGGGTTTGAGCATTACCTTCAAAGCCACCGAAGTCCTTAGCCCACTCGTTCAAACCCTTTTCACCATTGTGTCCAAAAGGTGGATGACCTAAATCATGAGCAAGACAAGCGGTGTCAACAATGTCTGGATCAATTCCAAACTCCACTGCCATCTCACGACCTACTTGAGCAACTTCTAGAGAGTGAGTTAGACGTGTTCTAGCAAAGTCATTCGACCCCGGCTGCAGAACTTGAGTCTTCGCTCCAAGTCTTCTAAGTGCAGATGAGTGAGTAACTCTTGCTCTATCTCTAGCGAACTCTGTTCTAGCACTGCGTCCAGAACCTTCTTCGGTAAGGAATCTTTCCTTATCGATTTCGGTGTATTTCTCTGTACTCATCCGCCTGATACTCCAAGTTCTGCCTCTAGCAGTACCTTACGCTGGTCTCCGACCAGTTCTCGGGAATCTAGC
>CANLCU010000066.1 GCA_947489135.1 Micrococcales bacterium | reverse complement strand
TCATCACAAATCCAGCAAATCCAGTTATCCCGCTGGCCTACTGCCTCTAGATCACTCATTGGTTAAGGTTACGCCAAAAGAGTGCCTTAATATCAGTTGTATAAGTTGAAAGGAAGGCCAATGGCCGAGAAGAAAACAACTGCAAGTTTCACAGCAGCAGAACGCCAAGCGATGAAGGACCGATCCGCTGAGGCCAAGCAGGCAGCTAGCGGAGCAGCTGATCTAAAAGCATTCATGGAGAAAGTAAATGAGATGCCAAAGGATGAAAAGGCGATGGCTCTCAAGATTCAAGAACTAGTGGCTAAGAATGCTCCTCACCTAATTCCAAAGACTTGGTATGGCATGCCATCTTTCTACACTCCAGGTAAAACCGGTAAAGTCATCATCTTCTTCCAAAACGCAGCTAAGTTCAAAACTAGATTCTCAACCCTAGGTTTCTCTGAGCATTCAAACTTGGACACCGGCACCTTCTGGCCAACCTCATACGCACTTACAAAACTAACCCCAAAAGTAGAAGCTGAAATAAAAGCTTTGATCAAGAAGGCAGTTAGCTAAAACTTAAATAACTAAACCCCCGGAGATTTATCTTCGGGGGTTTAGTTCTAATCTCTTTTTGTTAATTGACCTTTTTAGTTGTCGATTTAGACATGTTGTATACAGAACCCTTAGAGTTCTTTGCTGTAACCATCACTCTGATGTACTTGCCCTTGTCAGACTTGCTTAGCTTCAATGAGCTAGAAGTCTTCCCTGAGATAACTGAGCACTTAGCTGATGCAGCTGGCTTTGACTTTAGTGCAGTCTTACCAAGAACAGAACAGCGGTACCAGGTGTACTTGTAAGTAATAGTTGAGCTTCCACTGTAAAGACCCTTAGAAGCAGTTAGAGTAACGCCAACCTTAGGTGTCTTTGTTGATACAGAGGCTGCCTTTCTTACAGATGGCTTTACTTTTACTGGCTCTTCTGGAACAACAGGCACGATTGTGATCTGTGGTGTGACTGCTCCATTGACTGCAAGGTTGTCTAAGTAGAAGACCTCGTTGGCTGCGGCTACCATGAAGTCGGGGAAAATTACTACCTTGTCGTACTTGACTAAGCCTGACCATCCTGAAGAGGTTGATAGATCGAACTCCATGTTGTTCCAACCAGCATTAGCAGGCTGAGTCATTGAAACAGCTTTTGTAGCACCATTCCAGATTTCCAATCCAACCGGGCTTCCACCCTTAGGTGAGTAGTAGTTGAAAGTAACCTTGGTGTTGGTGGCATCGCTGTATCGGAATGAACCGTCAAGGCTGACTAGTGCATTCACTCCAGACCATTCTGCTCCAGCCTTTGTGATTGCCAGTACGTTACCGCCAAGACCACCTGCAGGAGCTTCTGTAATAACTGCTGAAGCTCCACCAAAAACGCCGTGAGGTTGGTCATCCACGGCTGTTGCTGTAAGTAGCGCTCCGAGAGAATCGTTGCCTTCAAAAGTTAGAAGAGTTTCGACTGCTTCACCAGCACCAGCGTTTCCGCCGCCGCCGCCACCGCCACCGCCGCCGCCACCAGGAATTGATGCGCCAACTGCACCATTGAAAGCTAGGTCATCTAGGTACCAAGGGTTATCTCCACCAGGTCCCGTGAAGTCAAAGAACACGATTGCTCTTGGATAGTCCTGAGTTAGGTTTCCACCAACTTCAAAGTTGAAGCTGTATGTCTTCCAACCAGCAACGCTAGTGTTTCTGATTTCTACAACCTGAGAAGGGTGATCGATGCTTTCAAGCTTCAGCATGATGATTTTTCCAGACACTGGAGAGTGAATGTTGGCCTTCACAACAAATGATGATGCAGAAATCAAAGATGCTGCACGAGACTTTGAAACCAGCACGGTTCCTGCATTGTTTCCTGTTGTGGTTACCTTTAGAGCTTTTGTTGAACCGATTGAACCGTCAGCAGGAGCATCAGTAACAACGCTTGATGTAGCTCCGTTGAAGTCAACGAGTTCGTAGCCCGATGTGTCGTCTGGTTCAAAATTGAGAAGAGTAGATGGAGTTGAACGCTCTTCTGGAACGATAACTTCTGCTGAATCTCTAAAGCCTGGAAAAGAAATGTTGTCAACATACCAAGTGGTCACTGGTTTAGATCCAGTTACAGTCGCGCAACCAATTCCCTTGAAATCTGGCATGAAAACAAGTTGGTTGTAATTCACTGCTTGGTTATAGTTCATTGAATAGTTGAAAGTAAGCGTCTGCCAACCTTGGACAACTTTGAGGCTTCGCTCAATCGCTCCACCACCCTCAAGCTTTAGCACAAAGCAGCGGTCTTCTGAATCAGGTGAGTAAACAGAAATTGAACCTGTTTTGTTTGCGTTTGAAATAAAGCTAGAAGTTGCAGGCAAAACAAGTTTTGTCCCTGCCCATGCTGCATCTTTGGTCTCTACTTTAAGAGCCTTGCCAGAAGTGAATCCTTCACCTGCAGGTTGATCAGTAACTAGCGTTCCCACACCGCCATCAAAGTTAACGCCGTCATAGGTGACCATTGATTCAAAGTTTTGTGTATAGGGCACTACAGCTGCGTTAGCTGCAGAGATGCCTGAGGTAATTAGAGGAAGGGCTAGTAAGCCAGCGATAATTTTGCGAAACACGTATTGCCTTTCAAAAAGGACGTTTCGCACAAAACATCTATGTAATAAAGAGCCTAAAGCCTACTTGGTGACATCAATGGCCTTTCCACCGCTATTTGGTAACGATTCAGTCACCTCAAAGCACAGAGCTCAACCCTGTACATAGGCTGTTGCTATCGAGGTATGGGAGTCCTAATGGAGAAATGTAAGAGATGTGGGGAAAACAGAGTTGGCTTAGAGCGTTACTGCGCTAACTGTGGCTGGGATGTAACCAAAAACAAGACAAACCTAGTTGGCCGCTGGCTTTCAGGTGGAGGCTGCCTATTGGCCCTCTCACCAATAGCTATTGCCATACTCACAACACCTATTGGTGGGAACATGTTTAGCACTGGAGGCGATGGCGGTGGAACAGCTCTGTTCTTGCTTATTTTTACGCTGCCACTTGGAGCAGTAGCTTCGATTCTTGGTCTGATTCTTTGGCTCAGTAATAGAACAAAGTGACTCTTTAGTCGTAATAAACGTTCTTTAGCTTGACCCTAATAATGCGGTCATCTAGTGCATTCTCGCCACCGCTTGACCAACCACCACGACCATCTCTGTTGCTGGTGATAAGCCATAGAGATCCATCTGGAGCAAGTGTTGCTTTTCTCAAACGACCGAAGCTTCCTTTGAAGAACTCTTGTGGCTCTCCTAGTTTCTTATCTCCAAGAACAGGAATGAACCAAAGCTTTCCACCTCGAAGACAAGCAGAAATTAGTGTGCTCTGTACATGGGTGATTCCACTGCAAGCAGCTTCTGACGGATGCCAAGTCAGGATTGGTGGAGTGTATCTAGAATCAGTAACCAATACATCCTTAGATGGCATCTCGGGAATGGTTGGTTTAGGTGCAGGATTCTTATCTGTGCCTTGGGCATCTGATCCTGGGTTACCTGGTTCAAGAGGTGTCTCAACAAACTTGTATAGACCTTCAGCTATAGGCCAACCGTAGTTCTTACCTTTTTCCAAAAGGTTTAGTTCATCCCAGGTGTCTTGACCGAATTCTGTGGTCCACATATTTCCAAACTCATCCCAAGCCATGCCCTGGGTATCTCTAAATCCTTTAGCCCAAACTAAAGAGTTGCGAGGGTTATCTTCTGGAACGGATCCATCTAAGTTAACTCTCAACACAGAACCCGCTAACTTGTTCCAGTTTTGTGAAGTAGAACCTCTCATCCCAGAATCTCCTAGGGTTACCCAAAGTTTTCCATCAGGGCCAATAGCTATGCGTCCACCATTATGTGTAGTTGATTTACCGCTGCGTTCAATACCTTTAACAATCACTCTCTTATTAGCAAGGGACCAAACACCAGCATCATCTGTGTTTAGGTCATACTTCAGAATCCTGTTGTCATTCAAAGTGGTGAGGAATACGAAGAGTGAAAGTTTGCCACCCAAGCGATCAGCAGCATAAGTCATACCTAAAGTTCCACCTTCGCAGAACTTTTCACATGGTGGAGCAGCTCTTGTGAAGCCAACCTTAGAAACCTTTAGGTCTTTGCTGATTAGAAGAATAGAACCACTGTCTCTTTCATCAACTAGAGCCTGACCATCTGGAAGAAATAGTAATTCCCATGGTGCTTTTAGCCCTGTGACAAGATTTTCTGGTTTACCAGTTGGGACAACGTAGCTTCTCTTCACAACTTCAACAACAGGGGGCTTTACCTCTGGTTTAGCCTCAACTTGTTGTGTGTCAGAACTAAAGGAAAACACGCCACCAAGCATGATTGCAAAGACTATGACGAACTCAAAGAGAGGGTCTTTCCTGGTCTTTACCGCTTTAGGCATGCTTGGTCCTGATTACTAGCTCAACTGT
>CANLCU010000065.1 GCA_947489135.1 Micrococcales bacterium | reverse complement strand
TTCTCTGACATGTGTAAAGCCGCAGATTTCAATTCTGCAAACTAAACTTGTCTAGATACATACTCAAGGAGCATCATGTCGGGCCATTCCAAATGGGCAACCACCAAGCATAAGAAAGCCATCATTGATGGTCGCAGAGCGAAGCTATTCGCCAAGCTAATCAAGAACATTGAAGTAGCGGCAAGAATCGGTGGTCCTGATCTCGAAGGTAACCCAACTCTTTACGATGCAATCCAAAAAGGCCGTAAGTCATCTCTGCCAAAAGACAATATTGAATCGGCAGTTAAGCGTGGAGCTGGACTTGATGGTTCAGGAGTTGAGTATCAAACGATTATGTACGAAGGTTACGGACCTAATGGTGTTGCACTTCTAATTGAATGTCTAACTGACAACAAGAACAGAGCTGCTGCTGAAGTTCGTCTAGCTGTTTCTAGAAACGGTGGAACCATGGCTGACCCTGGTTCAGTTTCTTATCAGTTCAGCCGTAAGGGCGTCATCCTTGTTGAGAAGAACGAAACCACAACGGAAGACACTGTTCTAGATGCTGTTCTTGAAGTTGGAGTAGAAGACGTTCAGGATCGTGGCTACCAGTTGATGATTACAACTGACCCATCAAAGATGGTTGAAGTTCGTGAAGCTCTGCAGAGCAAAGAGATTGACTATGAGAGTGCTGACGTAGAGTTTGTCTCCTCAATGCCAGTTCAAACCGACATCGATACCGCTCGTAAAGTGATCGCTCTGATTGATGCTCTAGAAGATTCAGATGAAGTTCAAAACGTCTACACAAACTTTGATATGTCTGCTGAAGTAGCGGCTCAATTAGATGCCGAATAAATCGCAGAGCGTTCTTTTAGGGTTTGACCCAGGTCTTACTCGCTGCGGATTCGGCATTGTCGCTAAGACATCTTCTAGACAAGCAAACTTCATGGAAGTTGGCATCTTTGAATCAGATAAGAGTCTGGATGACACCGAACGAATAGCAATTATCGGTGACCAGATCGCCAAGTTACTTGATCGCATAAAGCCCGAGCAAATAGCGATCGAAAGAGTATTTGCTCAGCAGAATCTAAAGAGTGTGATGGGTGTGGCTCAGGTTTCTGGAGTCATTGCATATCTAGCTCACCTCAGGAAGATTCCAGTTACTTACTTCACACCAACAGAAGTGAAAGCTGCTGTTACTGGTAGCGGTCGAGCTAACAAGGTTCAAGTAACCAACATGATGATGCAGATCCTTAAGCTCAAAGAAATCCCTAAGCCAGCCGATGCTGCTGACGCTCTTGCAATCGCAGTGACATTGGCTTGGCGTGGGGGAAAGAACAATCTTTCTCAACAATCAACAGAAACTAAAGCTCAAGAGAAATGGCGCAATGCCATCGCATCGTCTAAGAAATCTCAATAGCCCAGTTATCCTTGTTCTGTGATTGCACATCTAAGAGGTTCTGTACTTAGCCGTAAGGCTGGTCAAGTAGTTATTGACTGTGGCGGTGTCGGCTATCTCGTTAATGTCACTCCAGATGTCTATCAGTTGAGCTTCACTCAGCAAGAACTATCACTGCATATCGCTCACATCATTCGTGAAGATGCTCAAATCCTGTTTGGTTTTCAGTCAGAAGATGAATTAGAAGGTTTCAATCTTCTTTGTTCTGTATCAGGGGTAGGACCTAAGTCAGCTATGTCTGTGCTTGCTCATCTGGGTGTGGATGGCATCGCTACGGCAGTTGCTACAGCGGATGATTCAATGTTCAAATCTGTTACAGGAATAGGACCTAAGACAGCCAAGCTAATAGTTCTAAGCCTCACAGGCAAGCTTGTTTCTCTTGATAGTGGCTCAAAGCGTTCAGGAAGTTCAGAGAGCTCCGTTATTGCAGCTCTAGTTGGTCTTGGTTACCAAGAGAAGATGGCTAAGAGTGCTGTTGAATCTGCGCTAAAGAGCAACCCTCAATCAAGCGAATCAGAGCTTTTGAAATTGAGCTTGTCTAATCTGTCTAACGGTCGGAAGTAATTGACATGTCTGATGAGTTGATGGGTTCTGAGGCAGATAGTTCAGATTTAGTTTTCGAATCTGCGATTAGACCGCAGTCTTTGAATGAGTTTGTCGGACAGAACAAAGTACGCGGACAAATTCAATTACTTATTGATGCAGCATCAATTCAGCAGAGAACTCCTGATCACATTCTGCTTGCTGGTCCTCCAGGGTTAGGTAAAACAACTCTTGCGATGATTGTGGCTCACGAGTCTGCAAGACCATTGAGAATGACTTCTGGTCCTGCTATTCAGCACGCAGGGGACATGGCTGCCATTCTTTCCTCTTTATCTGCTGGTGAAGTTCTCTTCATCGATGAGATTCATAGAATGTCACGTTCAGCAGAAGAGATGCTCTATCTAGCGATGGAAGATTTCCGAGTGGATGTCATGGTTGGTAAAGGTGCAGGTGCTACAAGCATTTCCCTCGACCTTGATCCTTTCACACTCGTAGGAGCAACCACTAGAAGTGGTCTGCTACCTAACCCTTTGAGAGACAGATTCGGATTCACCGCCAACCTTGATTTCTATTCAGATGAAGAACTGAAGGATGTTGTCTCACGTGCAGCTAATTTGATGAGTCTTGAAGTGGGACATGAAGCCCTTGCTCTCATCGCTTCTCGATCAAGGGGAACTCCTAGAATTGCCAATCGCCTGCTTCGCAGAGTTAGAGATTTTGCACTTGTGCATTCATCAGGTCAGGTTTCTGTCGGTTCTGTCACCTCAGCACTAGATCTCTATGAAGTAGATGAGCTTGGTTTGGACAGGCTTGACCGCTCTGTCTTGGAAGCCCTAATCGTGAAATTCGAAGGTAAACCAGTGGGTTTGAACACCCTAAGCGTGGCTCTTGGTGAGGAGTCAGACACCATTGAGAGCGTTGTTGAGCCATTCCTTCTAAGAATTGGTCTGTTAGTAAGGACAACCAGAGGCCGTCAGGCTACTTCTGCTGGCTATAAGCACTTAGGTTTGACCCCTCCAGCAGGCTCTCAGGGGTTATTCGACTAGCCCTGTCGCTTATAATCGACTAGTAGCAAATCCCATACAAACGATTGGTCCAACATGGAGTTAGTAGTCATCCTTGCCGTTTTCTTGGCATTCATCATCTTCAGCAACAGCAGAAGATCCAAGCAGGCTAAAGCTCTCGAGGCTTCTGTTTCAGTTGGGGCTCAAGTAGTTATGTTGGGCGGAATCAAGGGCAAGATTGTTTCAATCTTGGATGACACAGTAGTAGTTGAGTCAACTCCTGGAACACGTATCGAGTTCCTTAAGGCTGCTGTTCGCACTGTAGTTCCTGCCTCTCTAGAGGCTAAACCGGCTGTTGCGACGTCGAAAGCTAAGTCAGATGCAAAGCCTGCCGCTACTAAGCCTGCTGCAAAGAAGCCAGCAGCACCAAAGACCACTGCTACAAAGAAGACCGCTAAGTAATTAGCTTCCACAAATAGAGAAAAGGCACGATTTTGTCTGAAAAGCGCACTGCAACTAGAGCGGCACTGAGATCACTTACTTGGCTTCTGACCTTGATGGTTGGAATTGTTGGAGTAATCGGGCTTGGAATGGTCTCTGGTGAACAGAAGGCTACCTTCGTACCGAACCTGGCTCTAGACCTATCTGGTGGTACACAAGTTATCCTTACTCCAATCGTTGAAGAGGGTAAAGAGATTCTTCCTGAGCAACTAGATCAGGCTGTATCAATCATTAGACAGCGTGTTGACTCAACTGGTGTTAGCGAAGCACAGATTAACACTTCAGGAAATAACATCGTCGTTTCTATCCCTGGTATTCCAGACAGCAACACCTTGGCTCTTATCAAGAGTTCAGCAAAGCTAGAGTTCAGACCTGTTCTTGCAGCATCTACCGGTAGCAAGACTGAAATCGGTAAAGATGGTTCAAAGCCAATCAAGACTTCAACAGCAAAGCCGACCAGTCCAAGTGACTTGAATCAAATCTCTCCGGCTCTTCAAAAAGAGTACGAGAACCTAGATTGCTCAACTAAGTTCCGTGAGCCAGGACAAATCGATGATGCTGAGAAGCCTCTTGTCACTTGTGACAGAAGTTTGACTGAGAAGTACATTCTTGGCCCTGTAGAAATTACTGGTGTTGACCTTGAAGGTGCAGACGCTGGAACTGTTACTGGTGCACAAGGTGTTGCTACCAACGAATGGGCAGTAAACCTAAACTTCAATGCTGAAGGTGGCGACAAGTTTGCCAAGGTAACTGGTCGTCTATTCCCTCTAGCGGAACCGCAGAACAGATTCGCAGTAACTATTGATGGTTATGTAATCACAGCACCAACTACACAAGCTGTTATCACCGGTGGCTCTGCACAAATCACCGGATCATTTGATCAGGCAAGCTCAAAGGTTCTAGCTGACCAGCTGAAGTATGGTTCATTGCCAATTTCATTCGCTGTTCAGTCACAGGAAAACATTTCAGCAACCCTAGGTTCAGAGCAGCTACAGGCTGGTCTTCTTGCAGGACTTATCGGAATCATTCTGGTTGTCATCTACTCTGTATTCCA
>CANLCU010000064.1 GCA_947489135.1 Micrococcales bacterium | reverse complement strand
GACCTAGTAACCGGTACACAGGTTTCTCCACAGGTTGTGAGTGTTAAGGCAAATGACACCATTAAGACAGCTTTAGATAAGAATTCAGACTTTGTGCTTGTCTTCAACAATGCCCCTCCTGTTCGTGCAGGAGAGATTTCTGGTGTTCTGAGACTTGCCCACCTAAAGGCAGGACTTGCCTCAGGTGCTATCAAGGAAACTGATCTTGTTGAGACACACATGGAATCTAGACCTGTTCCTCTGGGCTACACAGACACCATAGCTACAGCAAAGGAAGTACTAGCTGATGAGGATTGTGCTCTTGTGCTTAGAGAAGGCGAAGTAATCGCCCTTTTGACTCACAGTCAATTGGTTTAGTCTTGAACTAATAAGAAAGAATCTAATGTCAAAGTTTGAAACCAGAGCAATCCACGTAGCCCAGCACCCAGATGAGAAGACTGGTGGAGTTATTCCACCTATTCACATGACCACCACCCATAAACAAGATGGTGTTGGCAATCTGCGTCAAGGATTTGAATACAACCGTGCTGCTAACCCAACTAGAACTGCACTTCAGGAAGCTTTAGCTTCTCTAGAAGGTGGACGTTTTGGAATGAGCTTCTCGAGTGGTCTAGCTGCTGAGGATGCAATTATTCGTGGAGTTCTTGCTCCCGGTGATCACGTGATTCTGGCTAATGATCTCTATGGTGGTTCTTACAGACTCTTTGCTAGGGTCCACAAGGCATGGGGTGTCGACTTCACCATCGTTGACCTAAATGATGAAGCTGCGTTAGAGAGTGCTTTCATTGAAGGTAAGACCAAGATGGTTTGGATTGAGACTCCTTCTAACCCAATGATGACAATCTTTGATATCGCTAAGGTTTCTGCTGTTGCTCACAAGCACGGCGCAGTTGCAGTTGTTGACAATACTTTCGCTACTCCTTATCTTCAGCGTCCACTTGAACTTGGTGCTGACATTGTTATTCACTCAACTACTAAGTACATAGGTGGACACAGCGATGTACTTGGTGGAGCTGTTGTTCTAAACGATGGTGAGCTAGCAAAGAAGATTGAATTCATTCAGTTTGCTGTTGGTGCAGTTTCATCACCATTCGATGCTTGGCTAACACATAGATCTCTAAAGACACTTGCTCTTCGTATGGACAGACACTGCTCTAATGGTCAGGCTGTTGCAGAGTTCCTAACTACACAGAAGAAAACAGTTTCTGCTGTTTACTACCCAGGTCTTCTAGATCACCCAGGTCACGATGTTGCTAGAAAGCAGATGGATGGCTTTGGTGGAATCATTTCCTTCAAACTTGTTGGAGGAGCAAAAGCTGCAAAGAAGTTCTGTGAAAACACCCATGTGTTTACTCTTGCCGAATCTCTAGGTGGAGTTGAGTCATTGGTTAACTATCCAGCTGAAATGACGCATGCTTCTGTTAAGGGAACTCCTATTGAAGTTTCTGGTGACCTTGTTCGTCTGTCTGTTGGTGTTGAGCACATCGATGACATTATTGCTGACCTAACCCAAGCTCTAGAGAGACTGTAAATACATGTCCGCTTCCGAGCAAGACAGAGTTCAAGCAATCTACGATGAATTCGCCAAGAGTTACGATGATCACTATGCGTCTGCTGAATTCCAAGAAGAAGACCTAGCTCTATTCAAGATTCTTTCTCCTTGGATTAGAGGAAAAGTATTAGATCTTGGTTGCGGCACTGGATTGACTCTTACCTATAACGACATCAGCAAAGATGATTATCTAGGTATAGATCCAAGTGCTGGAATGCTAGAAAAGCTTCAGGCTAAGTTCCCTGGCTTTGCCACCGTGAACTCTACTTTTGAGAAGTGGAGTGAATCTGACAAGGACTCAAAGTTTGAGACCATAATTGGCCTTTTTGGAGCTCCCGCTTACTTCGCTAAAGAGTCTTATGCAGAAGTCCTAGAAAGACTTAGCCCTAAAGGCCACTATTTCCTTATGTTCTATAAGCCTGGCTACTTCCCCGCCCATATCTATACCGAGGAAGATAAGGCTGCTGCCAAGGCTCGAATCGACTATGACCTGATCAATTCAACCTTTGAAACCACCTTTATCTTCACTAATTACTTGGTTGCCACCAACATTCCTGCGGAGTTTTTGCCAGCACGGTAACACTTGGTAACAGTGGTTTTTAAGGTCCAATATTTAGGGCAAAATGTATCTGAAACATACTTAAAAACCTAAAGGAGTTCACAAATGGCTTTACCAAAGAAAACGCTATGGCGCGGGTTTGCAGCAGCAGCTGCAGTGCTATTGGCTACAACACTAACTGCCTGTTCAACAGGTAGCATCGCCGGCGACACAGTCACCGAAGGCAAACTAACTATTGGAACAGGTAACCCTGCTTACTTCCCATGGGTTATTGATGACAAGCCTGAATCAGGTGAAGGCTTCGAAGCTGCAGTTGCATATGCAGTTGCTGAAAAGCTTGGCTTTGCAGCTGAAGACGTAGTCTGGATTCGCACAACTTTCGATGAGGCAATTGCTCCTGGAGTTAAGAACTTTGACTTCAACTTGCAGCAGTACTCAATCACTGAAGAGCGTAAGGCAAACATTGATTTCTCAAGCCCTTACTACGAGACAGCTCAGGTTGTTGTAACTGTTGCGTCATCACCTGCAGCAAGTGCTACAAGCATTGCTGATCTAAAGGGATACCTAATCGGTGCTGCAACTGGAACTACTTCATTCAACGCAATTGGTAGCGTCATCCAGCCGACTCAGGATGCTCTTGCATTCAACTCAAACGATGATGCAAAGGCTGCTCTTACTAACGGACAGGTTGATGCAATCGTGCTAGATCTTCCAACAGCACTTTACGCATCTTGCTGTGAACTAGACGGTGGAAAAATCATTGGCCAGCTTCCAACAGCTGACAAGGGTGACCAGTTCGGTCTAGTACTAGACAAGGGTTCAAAGCTAACTGCTGCAGTAAGCAAGGCTCTTGATGAACTACGTGCTGATGGCACACTAGCCAAGCTAGAAGAGAAGTGGCTAACAGCAGATGCTGGTGTTCCAGTACTGAAGTAATCTATACCTATGAGTAATAGCGAAGCCCGTAGGTTCAGCCCAAGTGAAATTGAGTTGGACCGACGGGCTTTCCGCTTAGCTCGGAAAAGAAAGTCAACACTTGTTGCATTTCTAAGCACAATTGCTTTCGCTGTTATCGCTTGGCTATCTCTAGTTAGCTCACCTGGTTGGCCAAGAGTTGAACAGAGTTTCTTTAACTTTGAAACTGCTATGGCAGCACTACCTTCTGTATTGGATGGGCTGCTTCTAAACCTGAGAGTCTTGTTCTTCTCAGTAATCGGAGTTCTAGTCTTTGGTCTAACTCTTGCTCTACTTAGAACTCTTCGTTCACCTATCTTTACCCCAATCAGACTCTTAGCTAGAGGCTATGTTGACCTCTTTAGAGGCCTACCTCTGATTATTGTTTTGTATCTAGTTGGTTTTGGTATTCCAGGTCTTCGTTTGGAGTTCTTGGGAAGAATTCCTGTTGAAGTTCTAGGTACTCTTGCTCTAACTCTTACCTACAGCGCATATGTTGCTGAAGTATTTAGAGCAGGTATTGAAGCTGTCCACCCATCTCAACGTCTAGCTGCTAGATCTCTAGGTCTGAGCTATAGCCAGACCATGAGACTGGTTGTCTTGCCACAGGCATTTAGAAAAGTAGCACCACCTCTTATGAATGACTTTGTATCCCTGCAAAAAGATGTTGGTCTTATCTCTGTACTAGGTGCTGTTGATGCTGTTAGAGCAGCACAGATTGAAGTTGCTCAGTTTGCTAACTTCACACCATATGTAGTTTCTGGTTTGCTGTTTGTTCTTCTAGCCATTCCAACTGTTAGAGCAGCTGATTACGTGACAAACAGGTTGGCTAAGCGTGAACAGGCTGGAGGTGTTCTATGAGTAAGTTAGAAAGCCCAGCTGAGCTAGGTCCAATGATTTTGAACGTCAAGGGTGTTCGTAAGAACTTTGAAGATAAAGAAGTACTTAAGGGCATTGACCTTGAGGTTTATAGAGGTCAGATTGTTGCTCTTATTGGTTCTTCTGGTTCTGGTAAATCAACTCTCTTGAGATCTGTGAACCTTCTAGAAGAAATCAGCGATGGTCAGATACTTCTTAATGATGTTGACATCTCAGATCCACGGGTAGACCAAGATGAGGTTAGAAGACAGATTGGTTTGGTATTCCAAGCTTTCAACCTCTTTGCTCACCTATCTATTCTTGAAAACATCACACTAGCTCTTAGACATGTTCAAGGCATGCCAGCTGCAGAGGCTAAGACCCATGCACTTGGTTTACTAGAACGTATTGGTCTTGCTGAAAAAGCAGATGACTATCCAGACAAGCTATCTGGTGGACAGCAGCAGAGAACAGCAATTATTAGAGCGGTAGCGCTAAACCCAACCCTTTTGCTTCTTGATGAAGTAACTAGTGCTCTAGACCCAGAACTAGTTGGGGAAGTACTTGAACTCATTAGAGATCTAAAGGCTTCAGGAACCTCAATCTTGATGGCTACCCACGAGCTCTCTTTTGCTAGGGATGTGGCGGACTGGGTTGTCTTCCTAGATGGCGGAGTAATCATTGAAGAAGGGCCAGCTAAGGACTTCTTTGAGAACCCGCAGAAGGCTAGAACTAAAGAGTTTCTCCAGAGACTTCGCTCAAGAGCAGGCGAGAA
>CANLCU010000063.1 GCA_947489135.1 Micrococcales bacterium | reverse complement strand
TCAAACTCAAGAAGCCGGGGAAGTTAGCCCGCTCTTTGGCATACCTGTCCCTTGTAGTTCTAATCTCTGGAGACTCCCTATTTGGTGAGGACTACATCAGAGCAAACCCTGTTTGGATCTTGTGGTTACTCGGGGCCCTAACAGCAGTTGCAGGCTCTGCCTACTTCTTATTCACTTCCGATTGGAAGCGAGTTGTCAGGCAGATGCCGATTGAGCTAACGCTTCTACTTGTTCTGATGATTGCAAGTTCAACGTGGTCTGTGTATCCACTTCAAACTGTCAGTGGCTTCACTCTGCAAATAGGAATTACCATAATCGCTCTATTCTTTGCAGTGATATTCACCTGGCGACAAATCTTGGTTATCTTTGCCAACACAATCCGAGGGATTGTGTTTGGAATGTTGACTCTTGGCTTCTTGAGTTGGATATTCCCAGCAGCTAGGACTGCTTTTGCTCAAAGCGATATTGTTTTCGATGCCGGCATAGTCAAGTTGATGCTTGGTAATCCAAACTTAGTTAGCAACAACTATGTTGCAGCTTGGGCATTGATCGGTGTAATCACCTTTGCCATTGAAGCTGCAATCAAGAAGAAGACTCGCGTTTTGAGTCTTGTGAGCTTGGCTGCATCATTTACTGTAATTTTTGTTTCTAAGTCAGCAGGAATGATATTTGCCTCTGTTGCAGTGCTACTGGCAGCAATCGTCTCTCTAGCAGCTGAAGGTAAAGATAAGGCAACACGTCATCGTTACTACCGAATTGCATGGTCGGTTGCCGGCGTTGGTGTCTTCTTAGTCTTGGCATTTAGAAGACAGGTCTTTGAGTTCCTAGGCAAATCTCCGGATATGACTCACCGCATCGATATCTGGAGAGACGTTGCATTCCTTATTGAACAGAATCCCCTAGAAGGTTGGGGCTTTACTGGGGTTTGGGTTCCAGGAGTAGTTCCCTTTGAAGGTTTAGTTGTGATCAATGGTGAGAAGTATTACCAAGCACACAACGCTTACCTAGACATGTGGATGCAGCTAGGTGCTGTTGGTTTAATCCTCTTTATAGTTCTGCTAACCAGACTCTTTGTAAAGACTTGGCGTCTAGGGGTTCACCACAGCAACGCTCTGTATTTATGGCCACTACTTCTTCTTGTAACTCAACTGGTTAGAGGTATTACTGAGTCGAGACTACTTATCCAGTCAGCCATGATGATGCTGATCTTGTTTGCTGTGAAGGCTTATGACCCAGAAGAGTTACTGGAAGAGAACTTCAAAAAGACTAAACGCAAGCAGCTAGAGCAAATAAGTAAGCGGCCTATTACTCGCCTGATTAGGCGCTAGGTAGCTTTAGAACCTGACCCACTGAGATTCGGTTTGCATTAGTTAGGTTGTTCAAAGCCATTAGCTTGGCAACTGTCGTCTTGAACTTAGCGGCAATAGAAGATAGCGAATCCCCTGATTTGATTGTGTAGGTCTTTGGCTGAACAACTTCAGGAGCTGGTGCAACAACAGTCTTGACTGGCATCTGAGTTCCAAGTGGAAGATTCTTCACAAAGTTGTCATCAACCCAAATCAATGGAACATCTGTTTTGTTATCCAGCTTGTATAGGGCAAGGCTCTTGAACGGCAGTCTCTTGCCCTTGACTATCTTGTAGGCCTTCTTGATTGTCTTCTTAGAGATTGGATCTACATACTGATGCCCAATGTATCTTCCAAACTTCTTGTCTGAAACTGTCAGCAGAGCACAGGTGGAAGCACTTAGCTTGGTTGATACTCCTGGGAGTTCTTTAGCGTCTGCTAGTTCTGTTTGGTGCAGAACTGAGTTAGCAGCAACATAAATCTGACCATCACAAGAAACCTTGTAGGGACCTAAGGTGCCACTATTTGGGTAACCAAGGAGTTGGATTGTAGTTAGAGATCTAGGAGCGGCAAGCTTTAGCTTCATTGACTTATCGTCAAAGGTAATCATGCTGCCTGGCGTATCAATGATTCCCTTTACGCCAGTCTTCTCATTCTTCACAACTCGCCCAACAGGTAACACCATCACACTCTTAGGAATAAAGCTCATGCCTGAGATGCTTACAGGAATGATGTCAATTGTTGAAAGGAGAGGTTGTAGAGCCTCTCGGTCAGCCTCATTAAAGGTTGCTCTGATCACACCGTCTTTCAGCAGAAATACAGTCATCTGAGTATCTGCTTTTATGAAATGGGAATCAGTAATAACGGTTTCAGTAGTTGAGAATTTCTCAGCTAACGCACTAGGAACTGGAACTGCTGAACTAGTCCAACTAGAAGAATTATCGATAAGAGTCTTTCCTCGCTTGGTAAGCATCCAGTACTTATTCTGATCATCGACAATCAAACTCTTTAGTGGTTTAGCTACAGGGAGTTGGCTAAGTCCATTTGCACTTAACTTTCCAGCACTTGCTCTAAACAACTTCGTGAAGTCGATATCTTTTCTAGTACCAGGATCAATTTCATACATCTGACCGCCAGTGAGAATTACATCTGCTCCTAGGTCTTTATTTGCAAAGAGACTGCCATCCATTGCTATTGGATTACCCCAAGGAAGGTAGTTGAAGTCTTGCAAAGTTAATGGTGACGGAGCGGTTGCAGGTATTGCCTCTGCAGTTAGGGATGCATCATCTAGAACTTCGCGCTTTTTACCAGCCTGCAGATAGACCTTTGTTCCATCTGGGCTAGTAACCATCGAGGAAATACCAAGAGCTGCTGCTGAGAGCCTGGTTGTAGCGAGTGCATCAAGCTCGGCTGTCTTTAGTGCTTTTGCTCCTGTGCAGCTAAAGCCAAGAAGACTGATTTTGGCGCAGTCAACCGGATACTTCCTAGTTGAGTTGGTTAGGAAAAATGACGTGGTTGCAGGTGCAACGGGAATGTTCTTGACTACCCCTGTGATGTCAGATCTAAATGGACCAGTAGGTAGTGCATCGAGTTGAACCTGAGTTAACGTAACTGCTTTAGTGCAATCCAACCCAAGATTAGTTGCCTGATCGCAGGATGCAATCAAGTACTTCTTTCCATCACTGATGAAGTAGTAGGTGCTCACATTGTTCACAGGTGCGGTTTTAATGATTCGAGTCATCGGTATTCCTGTTTTAAAGGAATCTAAATACTCTTTAGAAATTTCACCTAGAGGACCAAGCGGAGCAAGTTCACTAACTAGATCTGGGTCAGATAGTGGGTACTTGATGTCATTAGAAATAAAGTAAGGATCGCTTGTTGAGCTCTTTAGTAAGAACCCTCCACCGATTGGACTACCAAACCAATCCCAATAAAAACGCCAGAAGTTTCTATTTCCATATGAAGAACAGTTATCCCCTGTGCCACGAAGGTTACTAAGTGAAGCTTTGTTAGGAACAAAAGGTGTGTAGTAGTAGAGGTTTGCAGTGGCTTGGTTCTTCAGTGTGAAGGTTTGCTTGCCACAGTTTCTTGATGCAGTTGGGTGGTAAGAAATAGAAACCTGTCGACCAGGACGGAGGTAGGTAAAAGAACCATTTGGATCGCCATACCACTGGTATTGTCCTGCAGCTTTGTAAAGCTGGTTGAAAAGACCAGTCCAAACTTTCCCACAAATACCAGGGTCGTTATCTGGACATCCATATCCCATAGCTGCTCTATACATATATGGAGAAGGAATTCTTGCCTGAACAAGGCCCTGTTCCTTTTGGAGAGTTACAAGCAAGACTCTTGGGTTGATCCCACAAGCTCTAGAGATGTTGTAGATAATCTGAGCTGCAGAAATATTCTTCTGCGGAGCCATGTAGTTACATTTGCCAACTTCAGCAATTTTCTCTGGGGTGTCTGTTTTGTAATTCTTCAAGCAGGGCATGCCCGTTGAACTAGAACCACAGACCGGAACCTGTGACTCTAAAAAGCGCTGAATTTCAGCAGCGGTCATTGTGCCGAAATCATAGAACACACTGTCGCTAATAATTAGCCCTGGATCAAAGTTCTTTCCATCAAGAGCAGTAGCTGGTGTTATAGCGGTTAGGCCAAAAGAAGTAAGCAGTGCTACCAGCACTGCTACTACTGCTTTGGTCAACCGACTAAAGATCACGGTATAACTACCGCCATGTCGAGAGTTGTTTCGCCTGCGTGAAGAGTTGATTCATATTTGACTGAAACCACTCCTGAACCTTTAGGCAAATTACCTAGAGGAAATTCCATAGTTCTACACTGCGTGTTTGTGGCATTTGACTCAGCTCCTACTGAAACTGAGGTGCTCTTGCCACCGGAAGTGAAAGTAGCTGTACAAGTTCCACCGTCTTCGCTGAAGTTAGTGATTTGAGCAACAACTAGCAAAACTCCACCTTGAACATCGGCATAAGCATCAAGGATCTCAACTGTCGCTGGCTCCTTAGTTGGTTCAGGAGTCTCCGTTTCTGTTGGTGTAACAGTTGGAGTTGGGGTTTCAGTATCGGTAGCTGTTGGTTTGGGGCTGTCCGTTGGTTTACCTATGTTTGGGTAAAGCAGAGAGCATCCGGACACCGTGACTGCCAAAATTACGGCAAGAACTGCAATTCTTAGGTTTTTCATGAATCCAGACTAACTTTTATGGCTGGGAAATCTCTTGTGCGAAACTGGGAGAAACCTATTTATACTTCTTTATTTTTTGTTGGATTAGTTGCCTCATCAGACGGAAGTCTGGATTATTAGCCGAAATTATCGGGCTAGTGAGTTGAAGGCTCTTGAGTCCTGAAGATCTTGCTTTGAGTGCAAGATCAATCAATGTAGGAACACTGCTACCAGGAATGTCTGT
>CANLCU010000062.1 GCA_947489135.1 Micrococcales bacterium | reverse complement strand
TAAAGACTTACAAAGGTGACACAGCAGAACTAGGTGCTAACGAACGACTAGAAGTTCTAACCATGGTTCCTCAGCGTGCAGCAGACCTTCTTTTCCTATCCACTCTCAGTGCTGAACTAGAAGAGTCAGATCGCTTTGCCGAAGTTGAACCTGGTTCTACAGCCAAGCTATTCAAATCCCTAGCTGGACGAATTGACACATCAATTCACCCAAGAGACCTATCGGCAGGTCAACAGCTATCACTTGTTCTTGCCATTCAACTTGTGAAGCAAGCCAAGATACTTATCTTGGATGAACCAACTAGAGGTCTGGATTACTCAGCCAAGCATGCTTTAGCTAAGCAACTAAACAGCCTTAGATCTGCTGATAGGTCCGTACTTATTGCAACCCATGACATTGAGTTTGTAGCCATGGTTGCTGACCGTGTTCTAGTTCTTGAGGAAGGAAAGCTTGTTACTGACAGTTCCACTATCGAAGTTCTAGGTGCGGGTAAGAAGTTTGCTTCTCAGCTTGCTGAGATATCCAACCAGCCTGGACTTATCAGCCTTGAGCAGGTGCAACTATGAGATTAGTAATTTCTAGATTCAGTATTGCTCTAGCAGGGCTAGGCAGTCTTCTTATGTTTGCTTGGCCTCTGCTAATTGCTCAAAGCACAACTAGTGAAACCCAATTAGCTCAAAGTGTCTTTATTGTCTTGATGCCTTTGACCTTGCTACTGATCTTGGTTGAGTTTGCAACAGGAGACATAAGTTCTAAACAGCTTGCTCTACTAGGAGTATTGGTCGCTCTAAATGCAGTTATCAGACTCTTAGGTGCAGGAACAGCAGGAATAGAAACTTCCTTCTTCCTAATCATCTTGGGTGCTTATGTATTTGGTAGTGGCTTTGGCTTCATCCTTGGAGCAGGTTCCATATTTGTATCTGCACTTCTAACTGGTGGAGTTGGGCCATGGCTACCATTCCAGATGATGGGGGCTGCTCTAGTTGGTCTAGGTGCAGGGCTAATTCCTCATGTGAAGAGATCTTGGCTCACAAAGCTCTACCTAGTTATCTATGCAGTGATAGCAAGCTTTGTTTATGGAGCACTAATGACTCTATGGAATTGGCCATACCTAGCAGGAACTGGAACACAGATTAGTTATGTGGCTGGAGATCCACTGGTAGCTAACCTCACCAGATTCTTGCAATACGAGATAGTTACTGGTGGATTGCTCTGGGATACCGGTAGAGCAATCACAACCTCATTGCTGATCCTCTTAACTGGCACAGCCCTGATAGCCACTCTAAAAAGAGCAGCAACCAGGGCTGGCGTTGGAAGAAATACTTAGGCTGTTGGGTAAAGAGCAAGTAGAACTGTTGCAACGATAGTTGCAGCTAGAAGCATTAGACCTGACTTGTAGGTGTACTTGAATTCCTTGCGAACAATGTGAGTTAGGTTCGCTAGCACCATAACTAGAACTAAACCAGCACCTGCAGCAATACCAATTGACTTAGCCCAGTCAAAGTTGAATACAGTTACTGCGACCGGTGCCAAGATAACTCCGAGACCACCTAGAAGCTCTGCTAGACCAATGAACTTAGTTGATCCCTTAGGGAACTTCTCAACCCATCCCCAGCCTCTAGCTAGTAGGTCAGCATCTGCTGTGCGAAGTTTGTCTACGCCAGCTTTTACAAATGCGTAAGCGACGAATAGTGAGGCAGCAAGAGCCACGATTGTGATGAAGATATCCATGAGAACCTTTCAAAGTTTCTTGTATTTATAGTGAGTCAGATTTAGACTTCACTTAGTAAAGCACCACTTGACTAATATTGTCAAGTCCCCCTTTACTTAGGCGTGTCGCAAAGAGAGGAAACCTTGGAAGTTAGAGTCCATGCAGCTAGAACCCAGGACGGTTGGGCCGCTGAGGTTAAGGGTCCTGAAGGTTTCACTGTCAATGCCAGAAGGCTAGACCAGTGCAAAGAACTAGTTGTTGAACGTATCAAGACTTTAGAAGAACAAAAAGGTAACTCAGAGGTTTGTGAAGTAGTAGTCAAAGTAGATGCTGAACTTCCAGGCATCATTTGTGATCTTGAAGCAGCTAAATACAAGATGCAAGAAGCCCAAAAACTTCAAGATGAAGCTTCAGCTGAAATCAGAGCTGTTGTTTCACGAATGAGGAATGAAGGTCTAACCATGAGAGATATAGCAGTTCTGCTTGGAGTCTCCCCTCAACGTGTAGCCCAACTAATTGGCTAGGCTCCTAGATGGCAACGGTTGAGAACTTTCGAACGAATTCGAAGAAAAATCTAGAGCCCTCTACTTGAATCGAATCCAGCTGCTACTCATCGAGGCTCCCCTATTTTTAAGGATGACAGTAACTCAAACTCTGTGTCTTGAATCAGGGAATGCAATTCTTGGATGATAGAAATTCTTTCAGCTCCTACTAAATGTAAATCAGCCCATCTATAGACATAGCCATCTTCATCTCGAACCAATATCTCGACTCCTGAGTACTCAGACTTAGATTGATCAAACCCACTTGCTAGAATTCTCATTTTATTCACGTCAGTCAAAAAAACTCTGAAATCCTGTTGGTTGATTAGTGGTGTGTAAACGTACCAAAAACCATCGCGCGAGTCGATTAAATAGACAGTTGAAACGTCCTTCTCGTCTAAATCAACCCAAAACTTTCCTTTTGCCTGATTTGAGTTAGTAATCAAATTTGAAAGATTCAATATACGCAAAATGGAGCTTTCACTTAGTGCCGCTGGCTCAGCGCTTAGATTTATTGCCCCGCTTTTAATTTGCGAATTGCGGTCAAGAATTACGACAGAGGATAAAACTCCAATTGCTAGCACTAGGGCAAGAGCAAAACCTGTTTTACTTACTCTCCGCCTAAGTAAAGAATTCACTTTAGGCTCATGTTAGATTCATTCAGAGCAGTTGCTAAATCAATCCAAGTGATTTGATTTCCACACACTGGGGTGGGTGTGTTTGTTGGTGTGTTGAAAGAGGAACACGGCCCGCTGTCATGTCCAGCATGGACAATCCCGTAGCCAAAGACAAAACCCGAGCTTGTGTACATGCCAACAACTGGGCCGCCGCTATCTCCTGATGCACCCACAATTGAATTGTTATCCCTTTTCCCCGTTACTACTCCCGAGGTGAAACCTTCAAGTGTGTAAACGGTCGCTGGAGTTTGAATCACCTTTACAGAGCAGTGTGCACCAGAGTTGCCGCCATTGACACACACTAAACGGTTCATATTGTTGGTGCCAACTCCAGAAATTGTCTTTCCGGAGGTCGAGTTTGAATTGTATGCGCCTGTGAAAACTTTTTCGCTAGAGCCTTGCCCACTTGGAAACGTTAGAGCTACATCAAGACTAGGAAAATTGTAGTACTGGCTCGGAGACCACGAACCCATGAAAGTGGACTCACCGTATGACCGCAACGTTTGATTAGTGGACGAAACAAAGCAGTGACGTGCAGTCATCAAGTAATCCAAGTTGCTCGTATTTGATACCACTCCGAATCCTGTGCTGCAGTAATTTCCACCTGCTTCGAATAGAGATCCTCCCCACCAGGGATCTGTTGGTGTTGTTCTTGTCTGTAAAGCAAATGGTGTGTCTGGGACTTCTCCTGGGCTCTTGTTTAGAGTGACAGAAACTCCTGCAACCTCTATCAGTCGCTCAAGCCATTGGGATGTAGGAGTGGAACTATTTGAACGTAGTGTCAATTCAATGGCTGAACCATCGTCTCTCGCGTGAGCAGAGTAAACGTCAATGCCGTCTTTGAAGCTTTTTAACACCTCCGGATTAATTCGTTTTATTCCTGCCTCAAGTTCTTGATGAGAATATTTTGCGAAGTGAACTCGGATGCTAACCTCCTTGACGCTAATTAAGTACTCTTTCATGCGTGAATCGGGGATTTCTGTTATGTAAAGATCCACAGTTCCATCTTCTGCATTAGGTACAACACCTGCAAAACTTTCAAATCCACCTGCAGTCAAGGCCTCAGCAACTGCTTGAGTTTCAATGTAGGAGTCGGATAATTCAGGTAGATCTGAGCCACCTACTTCCCTCAATGGATGAGCTGGATTGTTTGATTCCAGAATGGATGCGTTTGATGACCCAACAAGCGATGTCATGGCGAGCAAAGAAACACTCAAGAATAGAAATTTTTTAAGCAATGTAACCCCCCTATTTGAATTGGATGAACCTAGGTTCAGATTACAAGATTATAGGCACTATTAGACGCTTTTTGATAACATTTCGGGAACACTCGTTATGAGAGAATCGCTTACATAAGCTCTATAACTTTTAGTTTAAAGAGTAATCAGCGGCCGCTAAGAAGTGGCCGCTGATTACTTGTTTAAGGTTTATTACTGAGCAGTTAGCGCTGGAATGATTGCTCCAGAGAATACCTGCCAAGCAAGAAGAGACTTCGCTACGAAGCTAAGTGTGATGTAAACACGCTCACCGAATAGGTAGTCCTTCCACTTACCAACCTGCTTGTACTGCAGAGCTTGGTTGATAGCAAATGTGTTGAAGGCGATGAAGATGGTAACGATGATTCCGTATACGAAACCTGGAATCTCGTTTTCACCTTCGTAGCCTGGACGGAATACAGAGATGAAGATGATGATCCAAGGCACAACACCGGTCATACAACCCATGATGAATGGAAGACCCTTACCGTTACCTGGCTTCTCGTACTTCTCCTGGAGAGCACCGAACAAGATCATGCTTGCGTTCACAGCGAATACTGCAATTAGTCCTGCGAAGTCAGTGAAACCGTTCAACAGCATGATTGAAGTAATCATGATTGAAGATGACAGTGAATACTCAGTCCAACGGAAGTAGTT
>CANLCU010000061.1 GCA_947489135.1 Micrococcales bacterium | reverse complement strand
TACATCAAGGACAACGTAACTAAGCCTGTTGTTGCCTACGTTGCAGGATTTACTGCTCCTGAAGGTAAGACCATGGGTCACGCGGGAGCAATTGTTTCAGGTTCTGCTGGAACTGCTCAGGCTAAAAAAGAAGCATTCGAAAAAGTCGGTGTGAAGGTAGGCAAGACTCCAAGTGAGACTGCAGCCCTAATGCGCGGTGTTATCGCAAGCCTATAGTTCATGCGTATAAAGGCATTTGCTAGAGGAGCGCTTGGTGCAGCTTTTGTTGTTGCCATAGGTTTCTTTAGCGTCTTTGCCCTAAACATTACAACTTGGCTCATTGAGCAAACTCAAGGTGCAACCTTTCAGACTGTCTTGCAAGACTCTTCAAGAACTTGGTTGAGCTCACATGGCGTAACAATATTTTTTGCTGAAGGAAAACTTGCTGGACTAAAAGTGCCTGCATTTATCTATGACCTAATTCCACTTGGTTTCTCAATTCTTATTGGCTGGTCGATGTTTAGATCAGGTAGGAAACTAAGCGGTGAGAAGTATTTAGGATTTGGCTGGGCAGGAGGAATCCTGACTTACCTTTTAATTTCTGTGATTGTTACCAGCGTTGCTGTTACCAAAGAGATTTTTGTAGTTCAGTGGCAAGGAGTTTTCATTCCTGTTGCTCTATTTGCTTTATTGCTCATTGTTGGCTCAGTTGTTGGCGATGCCATGCTCTTTGAAGATTCTGAACCATCTGAACTTAGAGAGAGAATTAGAAACTTCTTTACAGGTTTAGTTGACAAGTTGCCTTGGGCAATCAAACCTTTGATTGGTCCAGCACTTCGTGCTGGTACCGGGGTGGTTGCAGCCATGAGTGCTGTGAGTGCAATCATGATCTCAGTTCTACTCGCTGTGAACTGGATTGAAATCATCAAGTTATATCAGTCACTGCAATTGACCTTCTTAGGTACCTTTACAGTGAGCACAGGTCAGCTGGCATTGATGCCAAACCTAATTGCCTTTGGCAATGCGTGGCTAACCGGAGTTGGCTTCTCGGTTGGGCAAGGCTCAACAGTTAGCCCACTAGTGACTGAACTTGGACCATTGCCTGCTATTCCAATGCTGGCTTCTCTGCCTACTTCTAGTAGCAGCTTGGGAGTGCTGTTCATCCTTGTGCCACTGCTGGCAGCATTCTTTGGCACATTGCTGGTGAAGTCACACACAGCAGAACTTAGATTCAATTACTCATCCGCTACAACCGCTGCCATCTCTCTAGGGCTCTCTATTGGTTTGGTTGCTGCAGTTCAGATGTGGATATTGGTTGAGCTAGCTAGTGGCTCTCTAGGGCCTGGACGCATGAGTCTAGTTGGAGCTAATCCTTGGATAGTTGCTGGAGTTACCTTTGCTGAGGTCAGCATCGCTTCAGTATTGGCAGCGTTCTTCAGTGCTCGACCTGATGGTGCTGACACAGAACTCATCAAGAGAATCTCGGGCGGTAAAGTTAGAAAATGATATCTGTTGTTGTGCTCATCTCAGGCAGCGGATCTAACCTCCTCTCGTTGCTACAAAAGAGCGAAAACCCTCTTTACCCAGCCAAGATTGTTGCTGTTGGATCTGACAAGAATGCACCTGGTCTTGAGCATGCTGAACTCTATGAGGTCGACACCTTTGTTGTTAGCCCTGAAAGATTTGCTACTAAAGAACTTTGGGCGGCAACCCTGCTAGCTAACGTCCAACACCACCAACCAGATCTTGTGGTTCTAGCTGGATTCATGAAGGTATTACCAGCTAACTTTGTAGCTGCTCTAAAGGGCAAACTAATCAACATTCACCCAAGCCTTCTTCCTGAGTTCAAAGGTGCTCATGCAGTTAGAGATGCTCTAAGAGCAGGAGCTACTAAGACCGGTGTGACTGTTCACTATGTTGACGAAGGTGTCGACACCGGTGAAATCATCGTTCAAAGCGAAGTTGCAATTGAGCCGAATGATACTGAAGCAGTTCTGCATGAACGCATCAAGAAGGTTGAGCACGAACTTCTTGCTTCAACTATTGAACAGATTGCATATAAACAACTACCGGCACTAAAACTCTAGAGTTAGGGATAACCTTGTCAGCACAAAATGAATACACTCCGGCGGACTATCGTCATCGTGATCGTGTTGCAATTAGACGAGCTCTTATCTCTGTTAGCGACAAGACAGGTCTTATCGAACTAGCCACAGCTCTATCTGAAGCTGGAGTTTCAATTGTTTCTACTGGCTCAACTGCAAGCTCAATTAGAGACGCCGGCATTGAAGTTACCGAGGTAGTTGAAGTAACTGGTTTTGCTGAAGCACTTGATGGTCGAGTAAAGACTTTGCATCCAAAGATTCACGGGGGGCTTCTTGCAGATCTTCGTTTGGTAAATCACGAAGAACAACTTAGGGATCTTGAGATTGAACCTTTTGAACTAGTTGTTGTGAACCTGTACCCGTTTGTGTCAACTGTTGCTAGCGGAGCTAAAGGCGATGCCGTTGTTGAGCAGATCGACATCGGTGGTCCAGCAATGGTTAGGGCAGCTGCTAAGAACTATGCCAACGTGGCAATTGTTGTTGACCCAGGTAAGTACGAGAGCATCATCAAGGCTGTATCTGATGGTGGCACCCTGCTTGCTGAAAGAAAAGATCTAGCAGCTCTAGCCTTTGCCCACACAGCAAGATATGACAGTGCTGTTGCTAGTTGGTTTGCTGATGAGGTTGAAAGCGCAGCTTTGTCTAACCAACCTAAGGTCACAGAACTAAAGAACCCTGGCTTCCCTCAGCACATCGAACTAGATGCTGAACTACTGAGTGTTCTTAGATATGGTGAGAACTCCCACCAGGCTGCTTCTATCTATAGGAACACAAGTCCGCTGGCTGTTTCAGGTATTGCTCAGGCCAAGCTACACAACGGTAAAGAGATGTCTTATAACAACTACGTTGATGCTGATGCTGCTGTAAGAACTGCCTATGACTTTGATGAACCAGCGGTTGCAATCATCAAGCACGCTAACCCTTGCGGTATTGCCGTTGCACCTAAAGATGCCACAGATCCTATTGCTGCTGCTCACTCAGCTGCTTTCCTATGTGACTCTGTGAGCGCTTATGGAGGAGTGGTTGCGGCCAATAGAACTGTAACTATGGGTATGGCATTGAACTTGATTGATATTTTCACTGAAGTACTTATTGCCCCTGGCTATGAGTTAGAGGCATTGAGACTACTTATTGAACGTAAGAAGAATCTAAGAATATTGGAATTACCTAAGAACTACAGTCGTGAATCACATGAGATTAGACATATCTCTGGAGGCTTCTTAGTTCAGGAGACTGACTCTTTCCTAAACTTCTCAACTAACAACTGGAAGCTTGTTAGCGGAGCTAAGCCAGACGAGAAGACCATGGATGATCTGATCTTTGCTTGGCGAGCAGTTCGTGCTGTGAAGTCAAATGGAATTCTTCTAGCTAAAGAAGGTTCATCAATTGGAATTGGTATGGGTCAGGTAAACAGAGTTGACTCATGCAAGTTAGCAGTCACAAGAGGGGATCTGCGCGTTAAGGGATCTGTTGCTGCCAGCGACGCGTTCTTCCCATTCGCTGATGGATTACAGATTCTGATTGATGCAGGTGTGAAAGCTGTAGTTCAGCCCGGCGGATCAGTTCGTGATGAAGAGATTATTGCTGCAGCTAAGGAAGCTAAGCTCACCATGTTCTTCACCGGTGAGCGTCACTTCTATCACTAGAGGTTAGAGACGTCTGCTTGCTTAGCTCTAACAGCTTCAGCAGCAACCTTTAGGGCATCAAGTTCTTCAGCTCTAAGTGGTGTTTCAACGATCTGCTTGATTCCACCCTTACCTAGCTTCGCTTCAACACCTAGGTAGACACCTGAAATACCAAACTCACCATCAACCCATGCACATACAGGGAATATAGCTCCACTATCTTCGTGCACAGCTTTAGCCATGCGAGCAACAGCAGCACTAGGTGCGTAGTAAGCAGAACCGGTCTTTAGTAGTGCAACAATTTCTGCTCCACCGTTACGAGTCTTATCAACTAGTTCAGCAACCTTGTCAGCTCCAAGCACATCGATGATTGGCTTGCCGTTAACTGTTGAAACCGAAGGAACTGGAACCATGGTCTCACCATGGGAACCCAAGGTAAGGGTCTTAACATCTCCAACTTGAGCTCCAGCAGCTTCTGCTACGAAGTTAGTGAAACGAGCTGTGTCTAGAATTCCAGCCTGACCAATCACTCTTTCCTTAGGGAAGCCAGAAGCCTTTTGAGCTAGAGCAGTCATCTCATCTAGTGGGTTAGAAACTACAAGAATTACGGCGTTTGGAGCGTACTTAGCAATGTTCTTAGCGACGCCTCCAACGATGCCCGCGTTGACCTCAAGAAGATCCATACGACTCATACCTGGCTTACGAGGAAGACCTGCTGTGATGATGACGATATCGCTGTCTGCAATGGCCTCATAGCCTGTTCCATCAGCCTGGGTGCTAGCTCCCACAACCTTGGTCTCATAGCCCTCAATTGAGCGAGACTGGTTTATATCTAGGGCAATACCCTCTGGCTTGCCTTCCAGGATGTCGGTCAGGACAACGGTGTCGAAGATGTCATATTCAGCTAAACGCTGGGCTGTGGTGGTTCCGTAGAAACCTGAACCAATAACTGAGACTTTACCGTGGCGGGCCATGATGCATTTGCTCCTTGTGGGCTGAATGAGGTGCTTGAGAAGGTATATTTCAATGTATAGCCTACAACTTATAGATAGACTGAAAGGCTTTGGTAAGGCTCTAACTTACCCCCGGTGAAAGCCCACTCACAGATTTAGGTACTTTTTGGAAACGAAGAAACTCGGTACGGTTCGGACCTTGCTCCGAATTTTCCCATACGCCAAGAAGGCGTTGCCAAGG
>CANLCU010000060.1 GCA_947489135.1 Micrococcales bacterium | reverse complement strand
GCAAAAGGAAGTGTTCCAAAAAACGAACAGTGCTTAAGGGCAATATAGAGTAGTAAAACCAAGAAAGCAGGAGTTAGAGATGGCCCTAGAAGATCGCAAGATATGGCGTGGATTCGCAAGCGACAACTATGCAGGTGTGCATCCAAGCCTGTTTGAAATGATGCAGAGCGTAAACGAAGGTCATGAGCGCGCCTACGGCGATGACTTCGTGACAGCAGAACTTTCATCTATTTTTAAAGACGCATTTGGGCCAGAGGCCGAAGTATTCCCTGTATTCAACGGAACAGGAGCTAACGTAATTGCCTTGTCTTCTGTGGTTGGTAGGTGGGAATCAGTTATCTGTGCTGGGACTGCCCACATCAACTGTGATGAGGGTGGAGCTCCTGAGAAGATGGCAGGCCTAAAGCTTTGGACAATTCCAACTCCTGATGGCAAGTTGACCCCGGAACTTATCAAGCCGCACCTATTTGATATCGGTTCAGTGCACAGATCTCAGATATCAGTAATTAGCATTACTCAAACAACTGAGATGGGAACTCTCTATTCAATCCCAGAGGTTAGAGCCCTTGCTGATTTTGCACATGAAAACAACCTAAAACTTCACATGGATGGAGCAAGGCTCTCCAATGCCGCTGCAGCACTAAATGCAACATTCAAGGAATTCACAACCGATGCTGGCGTAGACCTAGTTAGCTTTGGTGGAACCAAGATTGGTGCATTAGCTGCTGAAGCAGTTGTTGTCACCAACTCTAAAGAACTAGCTCACGCGATTCCTTTTCTTAGAAAAACCTCTATGCAGTTACCAAGCAAGATGAGATTCGTTAGCGTTCAGTTAATTGGGCTACTCAAAGATGATCTAGCAATCAACAGTGCTAAGCACGCTAATGCAATGGCTAAAGCTTTGGATGCTGGAGTTAGAGAACTAGCTGCTAAGTCAAACGGTCGAGTTAGCGTCCCGAACCCAACTCAAGCAAATGCTGTATTCCCAATTCTTCCAATTGAACTTATCCCTGAACTTCAGAAAGATTACTGGTTCTATATCTGGGATTACAACCTATGCCAGGTCCGTTGGATGTGTGCCTGGGATACAAGACAAGAGGATGTAGACGGTTTACTCAAGGCTTTGGCTAAAGCCCTCGGGGTTTAGACTTAGAGCATGCAACCAAACAAAATCGCGATTACCGCTGCCCCTATTGCCCCTGTTCTAGCAGAACGCTGGAGCCCAAGATCATTCAGCCGTGATTACCTTCTCTCTCAGAGTGAAGTACTAGCAATTCTTGAAGCAGGTCGCTGGGCACCATCAGCGAACAACCTTCAGCCATGGAGATTTGCATTCATCAGCAGAGATGATGAATTGCACGCTGAGCTTTGTGAAAAAGGTTTAACTGGTTTCAACCAGGCATGGGCACCAGATGCATCAGCACTAATTGTTGTTGCAGTTCAGAAGGCTCTTCCAGATGGCAAAGAGATTACCGGACGTAAATATGATGCTGGTCTATCAGCTGCTCTTATGGTTGTTCAGGCTCAAGAGCTAGGACTTCACACTCACCAAATCGGTGGCTTTGTTCAGAATGAAGTTCACTCTCTTCTAAAGCTTGATGACAACCACGAAGTAGTTGTGCTTATTGCCGTGGGCAAGGTAGCACCAGCTGAACAACTTGAAGGTCCTGCCTACGAGCGTGAAATTGCACCTAGAGTTCGTCTCAGCCTTGATGAAATCATGTTGCACGGAAAGCCGTAATTGCCAACAGTATTTCAAGCCTCTATTAGCGATGAGATCGCGAGCTGGTTTCCTAACCTAGGTGCAACACTGTTCTACCTAGTTGTTTGGGGATTGGTGTTCGCTGGAACCGGTTTGCTCATTGGAGCTTTCATTCCTTTTATTACAGGTGACTCCTTAGTTTTTGCTGCAGGTCTAATTGCTGCCGCTCATGCCACTGAAGTAAACATCATTGTTATGGCAACCGGTGTTGGTATTGCTGCTTGGTTAGGAGATCAGGTTGGTTACACACTTGGTCGTCACTACGGCAGGCCTTATCTAGATAAACGCAAGGGTAAGTGGATCAAAAAAGGTATTGAAAAGAGCGAAGCGTTATTCCTAGCTTGGGGTTGGTGGGCTGTAGTAGTTGCTCGCTTTATGCCATGGGCAAGAGTGTTTGTTCCAGTAGTAGCCGGTATCGCCAACATGAATTACTACAAGTTCTTTAGTGCAAACTTTGTTGGAGCTTTAGCTTGGGGAGTTGGACTAACAATGGCTGGATACTACTCAGCTAGCATTCCAATAGTAAAGAATGCTTCTTACCTAATTGCTGGTGTCTTCATTACTGCAAGCTTGATTGCAGGAATCCGTATTTGGCTTCTAAACAGAAGAACTAGCTAAGCCAAACTGAGCAAACTCAGGAGATCTTTCTCTAGCAATAAAATCTAGTTCTTGAGCAGCCCAGGAATCAAAGTGTTGATCAAAGATGTGGCCATCTCGTTCAAGCCATCGTTGCTTTCTAATTTCTTCAGGAACATCTAACCAAACAGTTAGATGAGCAACCGTTGCTGTGTATCTATTTAGCGATCCGCAGCCTTCAATAATCAGTGGAGTGCCACCAGAGAACTCTCTCCAACGTTCGCGTTCATTGGTTTCCCAATTGAATTCCTGCCAGGAAGCAGTTCCTGAGGTAAGTAAAGGATTGAGGACGGCGCGCTGTAAGTATTCAGCTCCTTGAGCTAAACCTTTCCAACCTTCGTATAGATCATCCATGTGAATAATTCTTGGCATGGATTCACCTGACCGAAATAGTTCATTCTGAAGATCAAGGGCAAGAGTAGATTTACCTGAACCTGCTCGACCATCGATAACAATGATTGGCATCGCTATTCCTCGGTCGACAAGTTTGATGCTTTCGTCGGTTAGACGATCAAGCAACTCTTCATAGACGAGAGATTCAGGCATAGTGAAAGCCTACTTTTTATATGCCCTCGATTAGTACGTCTGGGTGCTTGTCAAAACGATAACCTTCACCACGGCTGGTTCTGATGATGTCTTCGTAACCAACAAGTCTCGAACGCAGTCTTCTGATGTGGACATCAATAGTTCTGCCATAGATGTCTTGTCCACCACCACAATTCCAAAGAGTAGTTATTAGTTCTTCTCTAGAGATTGTGATTCCCTGGTGTCTAACTAGATACTCCAGGACACAGAACTCTTTGCTGGTTAGGTCTGCTTTGTCACCATCAATAAATACTTTTCTGCGCTGAAGGTCTACAACAACACCCTTAGCTGGATCTTCTTCAGTCTTATCAACTAGACGCTCAAGAGCTTTAGGGTCTGATAGCGCTGCTCTAACAACATCAACGTTTCGTCCGCCTGAGCCTGTCTTAGCTAGAGCTACTGATGCAAATGTTTCTGAAGCAAGACCAGGAGCAATTGAGTCAAGAGTGTTTCTAAGAGCAGCAACTATTGCTCCAAGGGATGTGCCATTAGCTTCAGCAGTTGCTTCGTCTATTCCAACGTAGAGAGCGAAGCCGCGGGCTTCAGTTGAAGTGATTTCGTTTCTTACAAATGGGGTTACAGTGGCTGTCATTTTTCTAATCCTTTGATTGTGTATGCGGGAAGGGTATGCCTAATTAGGACTTATTTCTGGGGTGTTGGTGTCGTAACTTGTTTGGAAGCGGGCTTAGCCGGCTATGAAAGTTAGCGACACATTCGCATACACATAACAGCGCTCATCATGACAGGGCTAATTACAGTCGCCTCCGACATGGTGTTTGAAATAGCGGTGTTAGTCATGAACTAAACTTTAGGACCAGAAGCCAAGTCCGTCAAGTTGAAAACGCCCACTTGGGAAAGTTGTTTTGATGACTCTAGAGAGGCAGGTAGCAGTGTCAAATTCAGACCTTACCCTCCTCTTTATCTGCACAGGAAATACCTGCAGATCTCCTATGGCTGAACAGATATTCAACGAACAAGCCAGAGACCTCTCAGCCCATGCCATCTCAGCTGGACTAGATGCCAAACCTGGTTCACCAATTAACCCCCAGGCAGCAGATTCTCTAACAAGTCTTGGCTATACCCCAACAGAGCACAGCTCCACCTTGGTCTCAACGGAAGCAGTTGAAGAAGCTGATGTGATTCTTACCTTTACAGAGGATCAAAAGAATGAACTTGGACAGAGATTCCCTGCTGCCGTTCAGAAGCTCTTTACGATTTCTGAATATGCAAACAGCACTTCAGGTAAGCACGAAGATGTGGCAGATCCTTATGGAAAGAGTGCAGAGGTTTATAAAGAGACTGCAGAAACTATTGACTCTTTGGTTGGACTAATTGTTAGTTCGCTAAAGACTAATTAGTCAGCTAGACCGTAAAGACGATCCCCTGCGTCACCTAGACCTGGAACTATGTAGCCAAGTTCATTTAGCTTTTCATCTAGAGCACCAAGAACAATCTTGACGTCTCTGTCTCCTAGGTGCTTTTCTAATGCAGCTAATCCTTCAGGTGCTCCTAGAAGACAAATGCAGGTGATGTCTGTTGCACCTTTCTCAAATACGTAATCGATTGAATCGATTAGTGTTCCACCGGTGGCAAGCATTGGGTCAATGATATAGACCTGTCTTCCAGTTAGATCATCTGGTAGACGGTTTGCATATGTATATGGCTGAAGTGTTTCTTCGTTTCTCTTGATACCTAAGAAACCAACTTCAGCAGTTGGAAGAAGTTTTACGATTCCTTCAAGCATTCCAAGTCCTGCGCGAAGAATTGGAATGATGATTGGACGAGGCTTAGAAAGTTTTCTGCCCTTGGTTTGAGTAACCGGGGTTTCAATAGTTACCTCAGTTGTCTTTACTTCTCTTGTTGCCTCATAGGCCAAGAGGGTAACAAGTTCTTCAACCAGCTGTCTAAAAACAGGGGATGGGGTGTTCTTGTCTCTAAGAACAGTTAACTTGTGAGTTATTAATGGGTGGTCTGC
>CANLCU010000059.1 GCA_947489135.1 Micrococcales bacterium | reverse complement strand
AGCACCAGCTCACGTTTAGAGAAGTCTTTGCTGGATGCCATTAGCCAATTATCGCCTAGGTGAACACTCGAAGGGGTATTGGCTAACTCCCGCCTAAACTAGAGAACATGTCCGACCTTGATCTCTCTCAAGAAATCAAGCAAATTCGTGGAACCTTTGCCACTATTGCTGAGGTTACTGACGTACCCAAGCTAGATAAAGAGATTGAACAGCTAGAGAAAGATGTTCAAGCCCCTAACCTTTGGGATAACGCTGAGGAAGCCCAGAAACTAACCAGCGCTCTATCGAGAAAACAGGCTCAGCGAACCAGGATCCAAGACATCGCTAGCAGATTAGATGATCTTGAAGTGCTTATCCAACTAGCCAACAGTGAATCCGATAAGTCAGCGGCTAATGAAGCAACTCAAGAACTTGAAGCACTGAAGAAGCTAGTTGCTGAACAAGAGGTTGTGACACTTCTCAATGGTGAATACGACTCACGAGCAGCAATCATTACAATCCGATCAGGAGCAGGTGGAGATGATGCTACTGACTTTGCTGAAATGCTGATGAGGATGTATCTCCGTTACTCAGAGAAGCAGGGTTGGCCTGCTCAAGTATTAGACATCTCTCATGCTGAAGGTGCTGGTATCAAATCAGCAACATTTGAGATTGATGCTCCATATGCTTATGGTCAACTATCTGTCGAAGCTGGAACTCATCGCCTAGTTCGTATGAGTCCTTTCAATGCTGCTGGTAAGAGACAGACCAGCTTCGCTGCTGTTGAAGTAGTTCCATTGATTGAACAGACAGATGTTATTGACATTCCAGAAAGCGACATCAGAATCGATGTCTTTAGATCCTCGGGTCCTGGTGGACAGTCTGTTAACACAACCGACTCTGCTGTTCGTATTACCCACATTCCAACTGGAACTGTAGTTTCTTGTCAGAACGAGAAGTCTCAACTCCAGAACAAAGCATCTGCTCTAAGAGTTCTGCAGTCAAGACTTCTAGAAATCAGAAGAACTGAAGAAGAAGCAACTAAGAAACAACTTGCAGGAGAGGCAACAGCATCCTGGGGAGACCAGATGCGTTCATACGTCTTAGCTCCATATCAGATGGTCAAAGACCTTAGAACTAACTTTGAAGTAAACAACCCTGATGCAGTTTTTGATGGTGATATTGCTGGTTTCATTGCATCTGGCATTAGATGGCGTAAAACAGGCACCATTTAGTAAAGACACACAGCCCAATCAGAGCCATCTATTGGGTCCCTCAATTTAGGCTAAAAACCTAATGATTTCAATTTCTCAAGTAACCAAGGCCTATCGAGGTGCCCCAAGGGCAGCTCTAGATAACGTGTCCCTAGAAATAGACAAGGGAGAGTTTGTCTTTCTAGTAGGAACCTCAGGTTCAGGTAAGTCATCTCTTATGAGAATGATATTGAGAGAAGATATGCCAACTAGTGGCAGCATCCACGTACTAGGGGAGAACCTAGTGGGTATCCCTTCAAGAAGGGTTCCTCACTTCAGAAGAAAACTAGGCGTAGTTTTTCAAGACTTTAGATTGCTACCAAACAAGACAGCAGCTCAGAACGTTGCTTTCAGCCTTGAGGTAATTGGTAAATCTGCTGGCTTCATTGCTGAAGCCGTCCCTGATGTTTTAAGACTTGTTGGTTTGGAAGAAAAGGCAAACAGCTTGCCATCAGAACTAAGTGGTGGTGAACAGCAAAGAATTGCTCTTGCTAGAGCCATTGTGAATAAACCTGCAATTCTCCTTGCTGATGAGCCAACTGGAAACCTAGATCCTGCAACAAGTGAAGGCATCATGGCTCTACTTGAGCGAATTAACCTGAGTGGAACCACCATTGTTATGGCAACCCACGATGTTGGCATTGTGAACCGAGGCCGAAGAAGAGTTGTTGAACTAAGCCAAGGCAAGATCGTTAGAGATGAACGCAGTTCAGGTTATGGACTGGACCGATGAGATTTAGCTTTGTATTCAGTGAAATGGGTATCGCCATTAGGCGTAACCTAAGCATGATTGTCTCGGTAATTCTTGTTACCTTCATCTCTCTTACCTTTGTTGGAACAGCTGGTCTATTGCAGCAACAAATCGGTTCGATGAAGACCTATTGGTACGACAAGGCGCAAGTTGCTATTTATCTTTGCACCAAGACTTCTCCTCAGGAGATCTGTCCTCAGGGTGAAGCAAGCCAGGATGTTCAAGGAACTATCACTGAAAGATTAGATTCAGCTACCCTTGCTCCATACATTGACAAGTACTACTTCGAAAACCACCAGCAAGCCTTTGAAACTTTCCAGAAGGAATTCAAAGACAACTCTGTGGCCAAGTATGTAACTCCTGAGCAATTGAATGAAACATTCTGGGTCAACCTCAAAGACCCTAACCAAGCACCAATCATCATCGAAAGCTTCAACGGTCTAGCCGGAGTTGAAGAAGTAAAAGATCAGAGAACCTATCTAGATCAGATCTTCAGCATGCTAAACATCGCTAGCCTTGCAGCTATCTCTATTGCTGGTTTGATGCTCTTCTCGGCTGTTCTACTTATCTCAACCACCATCAGACTCTCTGCTGTTATGAGAAGACGTGAGATTGGAATCATGAGACTAGTTGGAGCAAGCAACTTCTATATCCAACTGCCTTTCATCCTTGAGGGAGTGGTAGCTGGAGTTATCGGTAGCTTGCTCTCAGGAGCAGCCATTGTCGGTATCGTTCAGTTCTTCGTTCAAGGCTTCCTAGCCTCACAATTACCTTTCACAACCTTCGTAGGCCTAGGCGATGCCTTAGCCCTATTGCCAGGACTAGTCCTTGTTGGAGCAGGTCTAGCAGCTATTGCTGCTGCCACATCCATTAGAAGATATTTGCGCGTTTAGAGTTAGACTGATTGGCTGTCTTGATATACAAGACAGAAAGAAATATTCAGGAGAACATCGTGCCTAGAGAGCGTGGCGAAAAAGTAGTAGCCACTAATCGTAAAGCCCGACACGACTACGCAATTGAGGACGTGTTCGAGGCTGGCATTGTGCTAACCGGAACAGAAGTAAAGTCCCTTAGAGCAGGGCGAGCAAGCCTTGTTGATGGCTACGCCAGCGTTGAAAACGGGGAAGCTTGGCTTGAGAATGTCCATATCCCTGAATACTTTCAGGGCACCTGGAATAACCACAACACCAGAAGAAAGCGCAAGCTCCTCTTGCACCGTTCTGAGATCTACAAGCTCTCGGGAAAGATCAAGGAATCAGGTTTCACCCTGATTCCACTGTCTCTCTACTTCAAAGACGGTAAAGCCAAGGTAGAGCTAGCTCTTGCCAAGGGTAAGCGTGAGTATGACAAGCGTCAGACTCTCAAGGAACAGCAAGACACCAGAGAAGCAGCCAGGGCTATGTCCACTAAAGGCAAAGACTGGTAATTCTTTGGGAATAGGGGAATAAATCTCCTATAAACATTGTTTCTATAAGTAGATGGCTTTAGAGTTGTCTAGCCCTAACAAGGGTAATTGGTAACTAAATATGGGGATGATCGGTTTCGACAAGGTATCTTGATGCGAAAAGAAGCGGGTCGTGAATGCAGCGTCAACACGTAAATGTCCGTTGCAAAATATAGGTGCTAAATCTAAAAGCACTGACTTCGCCCTAGCTGCTTAATAGCGCTAGCCCGAAGTCCGTTAGTCCAACATTAGATTTCGTGTTGGGTCCTAGCGTCATTTAGAAATCTTGCTGAGAAGTTACGCCTTAGGGCTTCTCGGGACTTTTACTCAGGCTGGGCTGGTCGGTTTAGTCGCTTCGTGCAAAAACCGCAGCCGAGAAAATCATTAGTGAAGCTACACCCGTAGAAGAGTTCGTTTCGATGTCATGGACGGGGGTTCGATTCCCCCCATCTCCACCACCCCATTAAAAATAGACCCCTAGAAATAGGGGTCTATTCATTTAATGAGCTATTTGAGGATTAGCCCTATAGCAAGAGCAACGATCAGTAGAGCTCCTGCGTATTGAATGCGGTGCTGAACCTTTGCATTAGTAAATGATTTGGTTAGGTTTGCTGCAACTACTAGAGATAGTTGCCAAACAATCGAACCTAAGAAAACTCCAATTGCAAAGTAGGCAATACTTAGCAATCCAGTTCCCTGGGACATCACAGCTACGCTCGGGGTGATTCCAAAGAAGTAGAAAGCTGTTGCTGGATTTAGAACGGTAAGTCCAAAGAACTTGGCGTAGGTCTTTAGCTTTGAGGTTGGAGAGTTAGTTAGATCGGGGCTGTTTATCTTTGAGCTTCTTCTGGCATCAACAAAAATCTTGACTCCTACATAAAGCAAAATCAGCGATCCTAGAACTCGAAGAGGAAAGACCCAGTCAGTTAAGAAGCCAATTACCACGTTGCCAAATGCAAAGACAATGGCTGCATAAGAGAGGTCAACGCTTGCCATTGCCAGGGCACCGAAGACACCAATCTTTCGTCCGTGCTTGATGGTTGTGCTTATCAGGAGAATCGCCATTGGGCCCAAGGGGATAGCTAGAGCAATACCTGCCAGTACTCCCGATACGAAGATTTCCATACTTAATCTTTTCACATCCAAAGCAACACATTAGCCCTTAGCCTTGCTATGGGCTTTTACTATTTAATCTGAGGCAAGTGTCAGATTGACACTGTTCGAGACATAACCGATGTAAGACCTTCATTTCTGAGATGTGGGGAACAGGACGATTTGGAGGGGAGTGATCATGGATCAAGACAAGTTTGTTGCTACCTTCCGATCTCATCTCCAGGATGTCTCTAAATACCTAACGAGGCGCGTAGAGCTAAGCAATGTCGAAGATTTAGCCAGCGAGATATTTGAGATTGCCTGGCGAAAGAGAGAATCTTGTCCAGAAGGTTTCGAACTTGCTTGGCTTTACAAGATTGCAGGCTTTGTGGTTTCTAACCACAGAAAGAAGCTTTCCCGAAGAGCTGTGATGGTTCCTCTACTTGATCACGATATGTCAGCCCCATCAGCTGAGGATGTTGCTTTAGATGGATCTGGCGTGGC
>CANLCU010000058.1 GCA_947489135.1 Micrococcales bacterium | reverse complement strand
CTAGTTAGAAACGGAAATGATGTTCACGTCATTGCACCTTCATTCAACAAAACTTGGGGCACATCAACAGAGGTTATCGACTCTGTTCCAATGACAGTCCACCGCATTCGAAGCTATAAAGTTCCATTCCACAAAACCCTCAGATATGTCAACCCGTTCACTTTGAGAAAGAAAGTGGATCTCATCCTCGATGGTTTTGAACCAGACGCGATTCACTCTCAGTCACATCTGATTCTTGGTCGCATTTGTATGAGAAGTGGGCTTCAAAGAAACATCAGATTGGTTGCAACCAACCACATCATGCCTGAGAACATCTTGCGTTATCTTCCGCTTCCTAAGTTCTTGGAAAACAAGTTCAAGTCAAGGCTTTGGAAAGATGCAGGTAAGGTTCTAGCAAACTTTGACCACGTAACAACTCCGACCAGACGAGCAGCTGAACTTTTGGAGAAGGCTGCTGGCATGAGCAATGTTCTTGCTATCTCTTGTGGAATTGACGCTACTAACTTCACAAACACGACGCCTACATCAAACAAGCCATTTAGAATCTTGTTCCTAGGTCGACTGGACTGGGAGAAGCACATTCACAACTTGCTGAATGCGGTTGCAAAGCTTCCTAAGGAGATTGATGTTTATGTTGAAATCGCAGGCGATGGAAACCAACGTAAATACTTGACTGATTTAGCTCTTGATCTTGGTATTGCCGAAAGAGTTAAGTTCCTGGGCCATATCTCAGAAGAAGAACTACCTTTGGCATACGAGAGAACGACAGTGTTCGCCATGCCATCTATTGCTGAACTTCAGTCAATTGCCACCATGGAGGCTATGGCTTCTGGTCGACCAGTTATTGCTGCAAATGCAATGGCCTTGCCTCACTTGGTCCACGATGGGGACAACGGCTACCTGTTCGAGCCTGACGACGTTGATCAGTTCACAGAATGCCTACTCAAAGTCGCTACAGCTGACCAGGAAGAGCTGAATCGTCTCTCTGAGAACTCAATTCACCTCATTCAGTCACACGATATCAAGAAGACACTGGCTATTTTCGAGGGCCTATACAGGGGAGACCAGGACGCTAGACGTGAGAGCGATGACAACCTTGAGGACTATAACAACCCAATTGGTCGCTTGAGCGAGGCTGTTAGAAGGGCAGAACTTAGGGTTCGTAGACAAGCTCTGGTCGCCCTAGGAAAGATAACTGAGCTAGGAGATGACATCAAGGATGGTCTTGATGAACTCAGAGCAGATGTTGTCAAACAGGCTAAGAAAGTGGACCGTAAGGTCAGAAAAGGCGTCAAAAAGACTGTAAATAACGCCAAGAACAAGTTAAAACGTACAGACGAATAAACTAGTGGTGGTTGGGGGAGTTAGCTCAGCCGGTTAGAGCAGCGGACTCATAATCCGTCGGTCGCGGGTTCAAGTCCCGCACTCCCCACCACTTTCGTCCATGAAGACACCCACTGTAAACCTTTTTAGGTTTAGGAGCACACAGGGCTTTCCCAGCTAAATTAGTTGTCCTTCGATAGTCTGGCGTTCCCAGAGGAAGCCGTAGGGGCTCTAGTTCCCTGTAGAAGTGGACTTCATAGGTAGAGAGCCTTGAAATCAGTTCAAGGATCTATTTGAAGTCAATAACGGTCTGTATGTAATCGTTATCATAATGCGACCGTTTTCTGCCCAAAACACTCTTCTTTATGGAGGCAAGGGTGTTATTTTTTATTTAATCTGCTCCAATGGTGGCGGAGAAACCAAAAACTAATCGGAGGCATTGCAAAATGAATCGTCAAATCAAGCGGGCTCTAAGCACCGCGGCAGCAGTATCGCTAGGTCTAGCGGGTCTAGTTGGAGCAGCAGCTCCAGCACAGGCGGCTCTTCCAAGCACCACATTCAAGATCCACCTAAACGTCCCTAAGGCAGTTGCAGAGAACTGGAACCTTTGGTACTGGAACACTGGTAACGACAATGTCGGACCATCAGACAACACAATTGGTGAATCTACCAAGAACATCAAGGAGAACGCAGCTGACACCACTGGTACAGATGTGACCAAGGACTGGACTCCAAACTTCATTGGTGAAGACGCTTACGGTGCTTACGCAGAATTCTCACTTCCTGTGACTTTGACTGCACTAAACAACGTTATGAGAACCACTGAGTCATGGAACGGCCAAGCAGCGGCTGCTGAAGTCCCAGCAGTTCTCGACGACCCATTGACACTTGATGTAGATGAGAGTGCTCCTGCGATTCCTGCCAAGGTAGCGATTCCTAAGGCTGATAAGCCTTTCGGTGGAGACAACATTTTCCCTGCAGGTGAGAGCTGGTGGAACGTACACACCGGTCTTCGTGAATACCCACTAACCAAGACAACTGACTACAAGGTCCACATCAACGCTAAGTTGAAGGACGCTCAGGCACAGGGTTGGAACGTTTACACATGGAACACAAGCGTCGCTCCAGGTAAGCTAGCCGACTACAAAGTCACAACCAAGACCAGCAAGGTAGTTACCACAAAGGTTAAGGGAAAGACTGTAAAGAAGACTGTTGTTACCACAACGAACACTTACCCTTACAGGGGCAAAGTCGGAGCAAACGTAACTGCTTGGCCATTTGTTGGTGAAGACAAGTACGGCGCATACGCGATCGTCAAGACAGCAACTGTTTACGCAGGAACTGTTGGTGTGATTGTTCGTCGTTCAAGCCCAGCAAACGAGTGGGCTAAGCAGTCTTCTGACTTCAAGAACGATGCTGGAGCTGGGTTCACTAACGGACTGAAGTCTGACCAGGGTTCTCTTTACATCGCTCTTGGCCAGCCAGAGAAGTCACCTACTAGCTCCACCGCTCCAACATTCGTTGGTCGTTGGGGTGCAACAGCTGCCTTCGCTAACGGTCAGATAACTGTTACTCCGGTTGCTCCAGCTCACCCATCAATGAAGGGTATGTTCCCTAACAAGATCGTTGTGACTGCAAAGAAGGGTGGAACTACCCTAACTTGCACCATTGCATCTTCGGCTACAGCTGCTGTGATCGATGCATCAGCTTGGGCTCTGCCTTCAACCTGTTCAATGCCAGTAACCGCTCCAGTAGCCGGTGGCGACGAGCAGACTTGGGACATCTTTGTCCAGGCATCAGCCCAGGTGGGAACTGCATTGCTTGGTCCAGAGCCTGCTGCCAAGGTGGTTCTAACACCTCCAGCTAGCTAGTTCCAAACAGCTATAAATCTGGGCCCTGCGAAAGTGGGGCCCAGATTTCTGTTAAAAGGTAAGGAAAATGGAAACGATTACATAACGACCCACGAGTCTTCCGTTTCCGCCAAGGGTTTGCAAAATAGTATTGATTTGTCAATAGAAAGGGCAACACTTGTCAATGTTAAAGAAATCAATCCGAAAGCGTTTACTTCCAGCCATTTTGGCCTTCGCCTTGATTGCACCTGTGTCAATTACCGTTACCTCAGCTTCAGCGGCTGGATCTTGTCCAACTGCTCAGTGTGCAACTTTGACAGTTCACTACAAGAGAACTAGCGTTCCACCAAGCTATGGGGATTGGGGACTATGGCTTTGGGCTTTTAAAGCTGACCCTGGGCTACCTGAATCTCAGGTAACACCTTTCAGTTCATCCCAACTTGATTCAAATGGATTCGCTGTCCTCACAGCCCAGGTGCCAATTACACCTAACGTAACTCAGCTTGGATTGATTCCAAGACTTAAGAGTGGCTGGACCAAAGATGTTGATGTGGATCGTCTAGTCAATCTAGATGCGAATAAGACTGCCGAGATTTGGATCAAGCAGGATGATGCCTACATCTACAACAACTCAAGTTTTATCCTGCCGGCAGAAATTTGGGCGGCGTCTATTCAAACTTTTAGAACGATTAAAGTAACTCTCAGCAAGGCCAACGGTACTGCTGGTCCGGGCTTCTCAATAACTGGAACAGATGCCCCGGCGATTGAAAAGGTTGAGAAAGTCAAAGACCTCAGCAACGGGACTACATCCAGCAATAAACAATGGTTAATCACCACAGCCACGGACATTCCTCTTGGCTCGAATCTGACTCTTGTTCATCAGGATGCAGACCCAACTAGAGCGTTCGGTAGCAGACTAATTAACCCTGCCGCCATCTTCTCAAGTCCAGAGTTCGTCAGTGCTTACACCTACGATGGCGATGACCTTGGCGCTACATATTCAAGCACAAAAACCGATTTCAGAGTTTGGGCTCCGACCGCTAGCGAAGTATCTCTTCTTACATATGCAAACGCAGATGCAGCGAAGAATACTGCGATGGTTACTCCGATGGTGAAGAGTGTTAAGGGTACCTGGACAGCTTCCCTCAGTGGTGATCGTCATCTACAGGTTTACATGTATCGAGTCACTGTTGGTGGAAATACTGAAGAGGCCGTAGATCCTTACGCGCGTTCAGTAACTGCTAACGGTGTGCGCGGTGTTGTAGTCGATCTCTTGAAGACAAACCCAGCTGGTTTCTTGACACAAGCAAAGCCAGCTTTCTCAGGCAAAGCAGCGGACTCAATCATGTATGAGTTGCACGTGAGAGATGCTTCTATTGAAGCAACAAGCGGTGTGAAGGCAGCTGACCGAGGCAAGTTCAAGGGACTAGCTCAGCTTGGTACAAGCGTTAAGGTTGGCAAAGTTTCTGGTTCAACCGGACTTAGCTACATGAAAGAACTTGGTGTTACACACGTTCAGCTTCTACCGATGTATGACTATGCATCAGGTGGCGATGAACTAAACCCTACATTCAACTGGGGCTATGACCCTGAGCACTTCAACGTACCGGAAGGTCAGTACTCAAGCGATCCAACAAACCCGGTTGCGAGAATCACTGAACTAAAGACAGCTATTCAGGCCATGCACAAGAACGGCTTGAGAGTAACCATGGACGTTGTATACGGTCACGTTGCGAGCGCTACTGAGTTCAGCCAGAGCCTGATCGTTCCTGGATACTGGTTCCGTAAGGATGCAAGTGGTAACCTCACCAACCGATCAGGTTGTGGAAATGACACTGCAACAGAGCGTCCAATGGTTCGTAAGTTCATTGT
>CANLCU010000057.1 GCA_947489135.1 Micrococcales bacterium | reverse complement strand
AAAGAAAAGTGAACAACGCTAACGCCGTTCCTTCTCTAAATGGTCGCTGGGGCTACCTGTTCACGGCACCGTTCTTTGTGATGTTCCTTATCTTTGGTTTAGCTCCAATTCTTTATTCCGTATACATCGCTTTCTTCAACTGGGATGCTCTGGGTACTCAGGAATTTATTGGTCTAGCTAACTTCGATGAACTATTTGTTGACACCAGATTCTGGAATGCATTAATCAACACTCTAGATATTTGGTTGCTATCAACTATTCCGATGTTGATTTTCTCTATCGGTCTTGCAGCTATCTTGCACAACCCAGCACTTAGAGGATCCACATTCTTTAGAACAATTCTTCTAGTTCCAAACATCACATCAGTTCTTGCTATCGCGATTGTGTTTGGTCAGCTATTTGGTCGTGACTTTGGAATGGTAAACATCATTGTCGGAGCATTTGGTTTTGAGCACATTGACTTCGTGCAGGGAACTACTTCTTCCCACGTTGCAATTGCTTCGATGATTGTTTGGCGTTGGACTGGTTATAACGCACTTATCTTCTTAGCTGCAATGCTTGCAATTCCTAACGAGCTATACGAATCAGCATCACTTGATGGAGCTGGAAAGTTCAAACAGTTCATCTATGTGACATTGCCTTCACTTCGTAACACCATTACCTTCGTACTAATCGTTGGAACTATCGGTGGTCTTCAGGTATTCGCTGAGCCATTGATTCTGGGTGGATCATTCAACGGTGGTGACTCAGGTCAATTCTCAACTCTGACATTGTTCCTCTTCGAGCAAGCATTCGTTGCTTACAAGTGGGGTTATGCAGCTGCTATTGGAATCATGATCACTGTGATTGTTGCAATTGTTTCGGTCATCAACTTCTTCATCACACGCAAATTGTCAGGTGATGGCAAATGAGTCAGGTAGCCGTGAAAGAGCAGACATTGCCAAGACCACCAAGGAATAAAACTCCTCGTTGGCAGAAGATGGGAATCACCGGTTACATCGCACTCGGTATCGTTACCTTCCTATCGATCTTCCCGTTCTACTGGATGTTTATCGTTGCATCTAACGGAACAGATGAGATCAGCAAGATTCCACCAACACTTGTTCCTGGTCCTCGCTTCTTCACAGTTGTTAGCAACGTGTATGAAGCTCTTCCTCAGTTCAACCAGGCACTTCTAAACACTGTTTATGTTGGAACTGTTGTTGCTCTAGCTCAAGTATTCTTCTCAGCTATCGCAGGTTTCGCTTTCGCTAAATTGAACTTCCGTGGACAGAAGTTCATGGTGCTGTTTGTTATTTTGACCATGATGCTTCCAAGCCAACTTGGAATCATTCCTCTGTTCATGATCATGGGAAACCTTGGGCTTATTGACTCACTTGGTGCGTTGATTATTCCTGCTCTTGTTACAGCCTTTGGTGTGTTCTGGATGCGTCAGGTTATTGATGCTCAGGTTCCTAACGAACTGTTGGAAGCTGCGAGCATCGATGGAGCTGGTGTATTCCGTGCTTACTGGAGCATCGTTGTGCCGATCATTTCTCAGAGCGCATTCGTTCTAGGTCTGTTCTCATTCTTAGCAACATGGAACGACTTCCTATGGCCACTACTTGTATTGAATACTCCAGAGAACTTCACCGCACAGGTTGCTGTGAACCAGTTGAAGAGTAGCTATGCAATTGACTACGCATTGAACATGGGTGGAGCATTCCTATCAACAGCTCCACTACTAGTTCTATTCATCTTTGTTGGTAGAAGACTTGTACGTGGAGTTATGGACGGGGCGGTTAAGGGTTAATCATGAGTTTTCCAGAAGATTTCAACTGGGGTTCAGCTACTGCCTCTTACCAAATTGAAGGTGGCTTTGATGATGGCGGTCGTATGCCTAGCATCTGGGACACTTTCTCAAAGACTCCAGGAAAAGTAGTTAACGGTGACACAGGTGATGTTGCTTGTGATCACTACCACCGCTACCCAGAAGACATCAAGATCATGAAAGATCTTGGTATTCAGTCATATCGTTTCTCTCTTGCATGGCCAAGAATTATGCCTAATGGCACCGGAGCAACAAACAAGCATGGAATTGATTTCTATGATCGTTTGATTGATGGACTACTAGAAGCTGGTATTCAGCCAACAGCAACTTTGTATCACTGGGATCTACCTCAGACACTTCAAGATAAGGGTGGCTGGGCTAACAGAGATATCGTTCAGCAGTTTGCTGATTATGCAACTGTTGCAGCTGAAGCTTTCGGAGATCGAGTTGCTAACTGGATCACAATCAACGAGCCATGGTGTGTAACTTGGCTTGGACACTTTGTCGGAGTTCACGCTCCTGGTCTAAAAGATCTAGAGACTACTGTTGCAGTCGCTCACCACACAGCGCTTGCTCACGCAGAAGCTACACGTGCACTTCGTGCAGTAAGACCTGAGATCCGTAGCGGTATTACTTTGAACATGACTAACTACCGCATTGATGATGAGAACAACGAAGAACTACAAGAACTTCGTAACTACTGGGATTCAAACATTAACAAGTGGTGGATGGATGCACAGCTGCACGGAACCTACCCTCAGAACCTAGTTGAACTTTATGGCGACAAGCTATCTAAGGTTGTAAAGCCAGGGGACATGGAAGCTCTAAAGATTGATAGCGAATTCCTTGGTATCAACTACTACTCAGACTCCTTCCTAAACACCCCAACTGCAGAGCAGGTGAAGAAGAACGAAGGAACATTCGCTTTCCCTATCAACTCAGATGGAACCCCTCCAGGACCGCTAACTGACATGGGATGGCCAATCACTCCAACTGGTCTAACTGATCTTCTAGTTCGTATCCACAAGGACTGGCCTGAGATTCAAGACATTGCAATCACCGAGAACGGTGTTGCCTACGGTGACGAGCCTGATGAAAAGGGTCAAGTTAACGATGACCGCAGAGTTGATTACTTGGTAAACCACCTTGCAGCTGTCAGCGATGCAATTGATCAGGGTGTTCCGGTGAAGAGCTATTACTACTGGTCATTGCTAGATAACTTCGAGTGGGCAGAGGGTTACGCGAAACGATTTGGTATCGTTTTTGTCAATTTTGAAACATTACAGAGAATTGTGAAACTTTCTGGAAGCGTTTACAGTAAGGTTATTGCGACGAACGGAAAGTCGCTAGAAGTCCTCACTAAGAAGTAGAGAAACAGGTAAGAGGGAGGTATCAGAGTTGGTTCCTAATCCACGCCCTACTTATACCGTTATCGCTAAAACAGCAGGCGTCTCCGAAGCAACAGTCTCTCGCGTACTAAACGGTGATGAGAGCGTCCATCCAGACAGAGCCAAAAGAGTCCATGAAGCTGTTGACAAGCTTGGCTACCGCAAGAACAGAGTTGCTTCAGCTCTAGCATCCGGTAGATCTGGTCTAATCGCTGTAGTAATCGATGATGACCTTTCTGTCTTTAGCGATCCATTCTGGGGAACAGTAACTTCAGGAGTAAGCCGAATTCTTTCAGAGAGCGGCATCCACACCGTCTTGATGGTCTCCCCAGTTGGCTCGGCGGATGGCGGTGTTGCTCACTATCTAAAATCTGGCGAAGTTGATGGAGCTATCTTCTTCGTACTCCACAGCGATGCATTGGTCAATAACCTCAAGAAGACCGGACTTCCGATGGTTATTGCTGGCACCCCACACTCAAGCCTTGATATTCCATTTGTTGATACCGATAACTTCGGCGGAGCATATGCTGCAACTAAGCACCTCATCAACAAGGGTTGCCATAAGATCGGCATCATCACAGGTGACATTGGAACCACAGCTGCCAAGCAACGCCTAGACGGCTACCTCCAGGCTTTCAGAGAAACCGGAAGAGTTCCTGCCAAGGGTTTGATTTGTGAAGGTGACTACTCTCTGGAAAGCGGTATGGAGAACACTAGGAAGTTACTGAGAGATCACCCAGATGTTGATGGCATCTTTGCTAGTAACGACCTAATGGCAGCTGGAGCAGTCACTGTTCTGCAAGACATGGGCAAACTAGTTCCTGACGACATCAAGATTGTTGGCTTCGACGATGCACTTATTGCTCAAACAACCAGACCTGCTCTAACAACAATTCGCCAGGATGTTGTTGCACTAGGTGAAGCAGCAGGCAGACTCATGATTTCTCAACTAGACGGTGAAGATGTTCAACCGTTCATCACAACCACAGAGCTAATCATCCGGGGTAGTGCTTAGATAACAAATTGGTAACTACCCGCGAAACCGCTTTCACGGCTTCTATCTCTGGGCTAATCTGAAAACAGGAAGTGTGTGCGCACTCCGAAAGATCGTTGAGATTAGCACACCTGCTGAATCCCTCAATCATTCGGCCACACATTCCGGCCTAAATGAAGGAATAAAAATGAGTGTAAAGACCAACAAACTAATCGCATTTGCATCTACTGCATTGCTTTCTATTGTCGGCGTAGGTGCAATCTCAACACCAGCTAACGCAGCTGCTTGCCCTTACCCAGTTGAGAACCAAGCTAGCAACGACAAGCCAAAGTACAACATTCGCTTGATCAGCCCTAGCCTGACTGATGACAACTCAATCCGTCGCTACGACTTCGAATCTCAGTTCACTGTGGACTGTGACTGGTTCGGTGTTGGTATGCGCTTTAACCAGGTCTATGTGCCATTCGGTCTTCGTACCAACCTAGTTTTCCAAGCAACAACACCAACCGGTGCTCCAGTTGCTAACGCAACAGTTACTCTTCGTGCTAACAAGGGTTACTCAAACTCAAACGCAGCTGTTAAGGTCAACGGCATCAAGGCAAGACCAGCTCCATCTAACGCATCTGATGGTGCCAACATTATTGGTAAGACAGACGCTAACGGAGTTGTGAACTTTGTTGTTCAGTCACCGGATGACTGTGAAGCATACGGTGGTATCTTGCCTGATGCTCCAGCAAACCCAGGTGCAAACACCCCAAACGACACCAACGCTGACCCAACAACAGACTGCTTCAGCCAGTTCCTGCCTAGCATCACAGGTGAGAAGACTGACTCAGCAGACTTCGTTGAGTTTCACTACTACAACTCAACAGGTATGGACTTCACTGCAAGCGATGCAAGCATTTCACTTCTTGCACCGACGCTAAGAGCAGTAGAGGGCCCAACTGGTAAGGCTAACGCTTTAGACAACAATGGAACTCTTCAGGCTTATGCCCCAATCGGGTCAAAGCAAGTTATTGCATTCCAGGCATTGAAGGCTAACGGAAGCTACGCAATGAACCAGCCTGTGACCGTTCGAATCAACTTGGCCAACTCAGGAGCTAAGGCAAAGATCTCTGCAGGAATCTTCTCTGCAACAGGTTTTGTTGTTCCGCTTGCTGCCAATGCCACGAAGCTAACTGAAGATCAACTTGTTCTTACTGGAACAACAGATGCTTTCGGTGTTGTTGCATTCAGCTTGAATAACCTAGACACAGTTGCAGG
>CANLCU010000056.1 GCA_947489135.1 Micrococcales bacterium | reverse complement strand
CAAGGCGAAGAGTTTCTCTTCGTCTAATGTGTCTAACAGCCTTGGCAAAATCATCTAGATTCTCGCGCCTTGAGGCAAGCGATTCAGACTGTTCAGTTAGTTCATCTAAAGTTGCTGGAATTAGTTGATCTAGGTCTTCAAACCATGCGGCACCTTCAGGGATTAGTTCTAACAGAGCTGTAGCTAATCGACTATTAGAAAGAGCAATACTTAGTCTCTCAGCCGCTCCAGAACTATCTCTAAGCATTCTTAAGTACCAGTGAGATTCACCTAGATTCTCACTAAGTCTTCTAAACGCTAGCAACGCGGAGTCAGGGTCTGTTCCTTCAGAGAACCATTGAAGAAGAACAGGAAGAAGTTGTTTCTGAATCTGGGCACGTCTAGATAAACCTGAAGTCAATGCAGTGATGTGTTGCAGAGCTCCAGCTGGATTTAGATAACCGATGGCTAGCAATCTGTCAGATGCTTGTTCGTTTGAAAGTTCAAGTCCTCCTCCAGCTTTAGAAACAGCTGCAAGTAGTGGCCGGTAGAAGATTCTTTGATGTAATGCTCTGACTTGAAGCTTTGCCTCTGACCAGGTCTCAAGAAGTTCTTCAGCTGTCCAATCTAAATTGATTGATCTAGCAATAACTCTTTGAGCATCTTCTTCTACTGGCATTAGATGGGTTCTTCTCATCTTTGACATTTGAATTCTGTGCTCAAGAACTCTTAGGAACTTGTAGTGCGCTGAGAACTCTGCAGCTTCAGATCTACCGATGTAGCCACCATTAGATAGTTCATCTATAGCAGTTAGAGTATCTGCCGCTCTGACTGTTGTGTCCGTGCGACCATGAACTAGTTGCAGTAGTTGAACAGTGAACTCGATGTCTCTAAGTCCACCAGGGCCTAGTTTGATTTGACGATCAATTTCATCAGCTGGAATGTTTCCGCTGACTCGCTCACGCATCTTCTGAACTGACTCAACAAAGTTTTCACGTTGAGTTGATTCCCATACCAATGGGTTCATTGCTTCAAAATAGGCCTTGCCCAGTTCTTTATCCCCAGCCATAGGTCTGGCTTTTAGAAGGGCTTGGAACTCCCAGTTCTCTGCCCAACGTGAGTAGTAAGAGGCGTGAGAATCTAGGGTTCTAACCAATGCTCCTGCTTTACCTTCGGGTCTTAGGTTGGCATCTACCTGCCATAACGCGGGCTCTTGATTGGTTGAATCCATCGCTCTCATCATGCGAGTTGCTAACTTAGTGGCAATCTCAAGCATTCTTGTGTTCTCAAGAGCTGGATCTGCTGATTCAGCTAAGAAGATGACATCAACGTCGCTGATGTAGTTCAGCTCCCCTGCTCCACCTTTACCCATTCCAATAACTGCAAGACGGGTAGCCATAACTTCATCTTGGGTGAATAAACCAAACTCAGATGTGAAGAAGAGTTCTCTTCTAGCAATGATTAGACCTGCTTCAAGCGCCGCGGTAGCAATGTCCGCTAATGCCAGAGATACTCTAGGCTGCACGCTCATTGGACTAACAGCAGATAAATCAAAGATGGCTATCTTTGTCAGCTCTGTTCGATAAACCTTGCGAAGAAGAGTAACTTGCATGGCACTTGGAATAGTTCCGTCTGATAGAGCTTTACTAAAGAGTTGAACATAACCTTCACGGTCTAAAAGTTTGTGCTCTTTCTCGAATTCCTTTAGGACTTCTGGATTTAGTGCAACGAATTCAGCTAAAGCAGATGAAGCTCCTATTAATTTGCAAAGTCTGAGAGCCGATTCTTCTTTTGAAAGCAGCTTCTTTACAGCTGACTTGCTCTCGCGTGAAATCCTGATTAGGAAATCTAATGCTTGGTCAGGGTTAGCTGCCTTACTTAGCGAAGCGAGTGCTGATCTACCGCTATCGCCAACTAGAGATACAAGTTCATCTAGCTTGGCGATGGTTCCATCAAGATCGGTAAAACCATACCTGGCAAGTGAAGCTAGCGATCCACTAGATCTTGCTGTGGACATTAGAGAACTTCGAGGTTGGTCTTCAATTCAAACGGAGTGACCTGTGAGCGGTAATCGCTCCACTCCTTGCGCTTATTAGCAAGAACGTAGCTGAATACCTGCTCACCAAGTACTTCAGCCGCTAGTTCAGATTCTTCAAGCAAACGAATCGCGTGGTCAAGAGACTGAGGAAGAGACTGAATTCCCATTGCACGACGTTCTGAGTCTGATAGATCCCATACGTTGTCTTCGGTTTCTGCAGGTAGCTCGTAGTTGTTTTCAATACCCTTGAGCCCAGCTGAAAGCAGCAGTGCGTAAGAAAGATATGGGTTCGCTGCTGAATCAATGGCACGGTATTCAATACGTGCTGAGTTTCCCTTGTTTGGCTTGTATAGCGGAACTCTAATTAGAGCGGAACGGTTGTTGTGTCCCCAGCAAACAAATGAAGGAGCTTCGCCGCCACCCCAAAGACGCTTATAAGAGTTCACGAACTGGTTTGTAACAGCAGTGATCTCTGGAGCGTGACGCAAGATACCTGCCATGAAGCTCTTAGCTGTCTTTGACATGTGATATTCACCAGATGGGTCATAGAACGCATTGGTGTCACCTTCGAAGAGTGACATGTGGGTGTGCATTCCAGAACCAGGGTGCTCAGTGAAAGGCTTTGGCATGAATGTTGCATAAACACCCTGCTCAATAGCTACTTCCTTGATAACTGTTCTAAAAGTCATGATGTTATCTGCCATGGTCAAAGCATCGGCATAACGAAGATCGATCTCATTCTGACCTGGACCACCTTCGTGGTGGCTGAACTCAACTGAGATACCCAGTTGCTCAAGCATGTTTACTGCTCTTCTTCTGAAGTCGTTAGCTGTTCCACCTGGCACGTTGTCGAAATAACCAGCCTTATCAACCGGAACAGGGCCTTCAGGACCTATCTGGGAAGACTTTAGGAGGTAGAACTCAATCTCTGGGTGGATGTAGAAAGAGAAGCCCATGCTGGCTGCCTTGTCCAAGGCTCTACGCAATACGTTGCGAGGATCAGCAGCTGCTGGAATACCGTCAGGAGTAGTGATATCGCAGAACATACGAGCAGTTGGCTCAATTTCGCCACGCCAAGGCAAGATCTGGAAGGTTGAAGGGTCTGGCTGGGCCAACATATCGGCCTCATATGAGCGTGAAAGACCCTCAATTGCTGAGCCGTCGAAGCCGATACCCTCGGCGAAAGCACCCTCAATCTCTGCTGGGGCGATAGCCACAGACTTCAGGGTTCCAGCCACGTCAGTGAACCAAAGCCTTACGAACTTGACGTTTCTTTCCTCGATTGTACGGAGTACGAAATCGCGCTGCTTGTCCATGAAAAAACCTTTCAATTACCTCCTACTAGGCTAGTGGTTATGCCCAATGTTCGCCTAGCCCTAGCTCAAACCAACCCAACGGTCGGAGCCATAGCCAGCAACGTCGCCAATATCTTGGCTGTTGTTGAAGAGGCGGCTAAAAGACAGGCAGATTTAGTTGTTTTTGGGGAAATGACAGTAACTGGCTACCCAATAGAAGATCTAGCAACCAGAGAGTCATTTATCCTGGATGCCGAACTGGCTGTAAGAGAACTAGCTATTGAACTAAAGAGCAGAAACCTTGGCGAGATTGCTGTTGTTATCGGACATCCATCTATGGCTTCAGCTCAGGATCAAACCGGTTGGGCTATAGCCCACAACACAGCTTCAGTACTTCTTGATGGCAAAGTCATCGGTTCATATAACAAACACCACCTACCTAACTATTCAGTATTTGATGAATACAGAACTTTTGTTTCAGGTGACAAACTGCTGACCTTTGAACACAAGGGTTTGAAATTCTCAACAGTTATTTGTGAAGACATCTGGCAATCTGGCGGTCCAGTTTCACATCTCGGCAAAGCAGATACAGATGTTGCTCTCATACTGAATGGTTCACCTTTTGAAATAGATAAAGATGACACTCGACTAAAGCTTGTTTCAGAATTAGCAAAGAAACATAACTGCGCAGCTGCTTATGTGAACCTCGTTGGTGGCCAAGATGACCTTGTCTTTGATGGCGACAGCATTGTGGTGGATAGCAAAGCACGCATGGTTGCGCGCCTCAAGCAATTCAAGACAGATCTAGTGTGCATCGACATTGCAGCCAAAGATGATCTAAAGGTTTCTGATGAGCATCACATGACTAAACCAAATGACAACTGGCAAACCTGGAACGCACTTGTTCTAGGTCTTAGAGATTATGTTTCTAAGAATGGTTTCAAATCAGTTGTATTAGGACTAAGCGGTGGAATTGATTCAGCTATCTGTGCCACTATCGCAGCCGATGCCATAGGTGCTGAAAATGTATTTGGTGTTTCAATGCCAAGTAACTTCTCATCCGATCATTCAAAGGATGATGCTAAGGATCTTGCCAATAGAAGAAACATGAACTATCAAGTTCAACCAATTGCCAACCTTGTTAAAGGATTCGAAGATCAACTTCAACTCGAAGGGCTATCTGTAGAAAACCTTCAAGCACGTGTTCGCGGCGTCATCCTTATGGCCCTTAGCAACAAAGAAGGTCACCTGACTCTAACCACTGGCAATAAGACTGAACTTGCTGTTGGTTACTCAACTATCTACGGTGACACCGTTGGTGGTTATAACCCCCTCAAGGATGTTGAGAAGACTCTGGTCTGGGAGTTAGCAAGATGGCGTAACGCTTATGCACTTTCTAAAGGTGAAGTAGAACCTATTCCTCAGAACTCAATCGAAAAAGCTCCTTCTGCTGAATTGAGACCAAATCAGGTAGATCAAGATTCCCTCCCCCCATATGATGTGCTGGATGCAATCCTTGATGCCTATGTAAACCGCAGAGAGTCTTCTGACGACATAGTGGGTTATGGTTTTGATCAGGAGCTAGTCAATAAGGTCCTTACTCTTGTTGATAGATCAGAGTGGAAGAGAAGACAGTCAGCTATCGGACCAAAGATTACTGGCATGGCATTCGGAAGAGACAGACGTCTGCCAATTACAAATAAGTACAAGGGATAATTCATGCACGATATTTCACCAAAGGTAGTTAGAAGTGGAACCCTGCTTGATTTCAAGAAGGCAGGAAGAAAGTTCTCTGCTCTTACCTCTTATGACTCACTAACTAGCGGCATCTTTGATGAAGCAGGTATTGATGTATTGCTAGTTGGAGATTCAGCTGCTGATAACGTACTTGGCTACGAAACAACCTTGCCAATCACAGTAGATGAAATGATTCCTTTCGGTAGAGCTGTGAGCCGAGCAGCTAAGCGAGCACTAGTAGTAGTTGACATGCCCTTTGGTAGCTATGAAGAAGGCCCTGCGCAGGCTTTAGAGAATGCCATCAAGATCATGAAGCTAACTGGGGCAAGTGCTGTGAAGCTTGAAGGTGGCATTAGAAGTGTTGATCAGATTCAAGCATTGGTCACAGCTGGTATTCCAGTGATGGCCCACATCGGCTTCACTCCCCAATCAGTTCATTCACTAGGTGGAGCAAAGGTTCAAGGTAGAGGCGACTCAGCTCAAGTTCTAATTGATGATGCACGAGCCGTTCAAGCTGCGGGTGCTTTCAGCGTTGTACTTGAATTAGTGCCAGCAGCTGTGGCAAGTGAAGTTTCCCAGCTACTCGAGATACCAACTATTGGTATTGGTGCAGGAAATGGCACTGATGGTCAGATACTAGTCTGGACAGATTTTGCTGGCCTTTACCCAGGTAAGGCTAGAAAGTTTGTGAAGCAATACGCAAACCTT
>CANLCU010000055.1 GCA_947489135.1 Micrococcales bacterium | reverse complement strand
AGCTTTACAGACTATTGACGTTGCGACAGGTGAACAAGCAAAGGCTCACCACCAAAGATCTGATGTTTGTGCAGTTCCTGCTGCAGGAGTTGTTGCAGAAGCAATGGTTGCTCTGACTATCGCAAATGCTGTTCTTGAGAAGTTTGGTGGAGATTCGATTACCGAGACTAAGCGAAACATGCTCAGCTACCTTGAGAGCATTCCAGAGACTCTTCGTTCCAAAATCGCTAGATAATCATGCCTGCTTTACCGGTTGTTCTAATTGGCCCGATGGGTGTTGGCAAGACAACAATCGGCAAGAAGCTTGCTAAAAGACTTTCCCTTGAGTTTGTTGATACCGACGCGTTGGTAGTCCAGAAACACGGCGATATCCCTGCAATCTTTGAGGCACAGGGTGAGCACGTCTTTCGAGGTTTCGAAGAAGAAGCTCTTCGCGAAGCTATGTCTAAGGTGCGAGTAATAGCTACAGGCGGCGGGGCAGTACTTAGTGGAAACAACCAAAGACTTCTCGAGAATGCAATCGTTATTTACCTGTCAACCACCGGTCTACACATGAAGTCGAGGTTGGAAAACGGCAAAAGACCTCTACTGAAGAACGGTATCGCTGACTGGAAAGAGATCTACGAGGCAAGAAAGCCGTTATACGAACGCTTAGCCACTTTTGAAATAGACACTTCCGCAGCGGGTTTAGGCAAGACTCTTGACGATATCTGCGAGAAACTAGAGACACTATGACATTCAAGATTGAGGCCAAAGGTCAACCTGGCTACGACGTGCTGATTGGCCGAGGATTACTTGATGATCTAGATGCTTCCCTTGGTGAGCAAGTTCGTAAAGTTCTACTGGTTTATCCAGAAGGATTACAAGCCAGTGCTGAAGTAATTGCTGACACACTTATCGAACATGGAAAGCAAGTTTGGCAACTACCGGTAGCTGATGGTGAGGATGCTAAGACAGATCGTTGGTTATCAATCGCTTGGTCATCTCTTGGTCAAGCAGAGTTCTCAAGATCAGATGCAGTTGTTTCTCTTGGTGGGGGAGCAACGACTGACCTCGCTGGTTTTATTGCGGCAACTTGGTTAAGAGGAATAGCTGTTGTGCATGTGCCAACTACGCTGTTGGCAATGGTTGACGCAGCTATCGGTGGTAAGACTGGAATCAACACAATTGAAGGTAAAAACCTTGTTGGTGCTTTTCACGAACCTAAAGCAGTTCTTGTTGACTTAGACACTCTTGAGACTCTTCCTAAATTGGAATTGATTTCGGGTTTTGGAGAAATTGTTAAGTGCGGATTCATAGCGGAGCCTCGAATTCTTGATCTCATCGAAGAAGACGTGAATGATGCTAGAGACATTCATTCTGAAAGATTTGCCGAACTAGTAAAACTCACAATCAAAGTCAAAACAGATGTAGTTGGAGAAGACTTTAAAGAATCCAATCGAAGAGAGATTCTCAACTACGGCCACACCCTTGGTCATTCAATTGAACTAGTTGAACACTTTAAGTGGAGACACGGTAGAGCAGTTGCTATTGGCCTTGTTTTTGCGGCTGAGCTTGCAAGGCTCTCTGGTCGATTGAGCGATGATGTAGCCGATAGACACAGATCTATCCTGCAGTTACTTGATCTGCCAACCAGCTACCCTGCTGACCGCTGGGAAGCTCTGTATCAAGGTATGCAGATAGATAAGAAGAGTAGAGGCGGGATTCTCCGCTTTGTAGTCCTTGATGGCCTTGCCAAACCTGGCATTCTAGAAGCTCCTACCAAGGAACTTTTGTTCACAGCATTCCAAGAAGTCGCTGAATAGAAAGTAAGTTTGAATTATGAATAAAGTGCTTGTTCTTAATGGACCCAACCTAAATCGTCTTGGTTCTCGCGAGCCAGATGTTTACGGCAATGCTAGTTATGCCGATCTTGTATCTTCACTGACTGCCTCGGCTAACGAATTAGGCATGAGCGTTGATGTTAGACAAACCAATGACGAAGCCGAACTGATTAGCTGGTTACACGAAGCGGCTGATTCAAAGAGTAACGTGATCTTAAATCCTGCAGCTTTCACCCACTATTCATACGCGTTGAGAGATGCCTGTGCGATTGTGACCTCAGCTGGACTGAAGCTTATTGAAGTGCACATTTCTAACCCACATTCAAGGGAAGAATTCAGACACAACTCAGTGATAAGTGCTGTTGCAACAGGTGTTATCGCAGGTTTCGGTCAGAATTCCTATTTGCTAGCACTTAGTCAACTGTCTCACTGATAAACTGCTACAGGCCAAAAGGCCAACTAATTACAGCGAGGCAAAAATGGCAACAAGCAATGATCTAAAAAACGGCATGGTTCTAAACATGGATAACCAGCTATGGGCAGTTATCGAGTTCCAGCACGTCAAGCCAGGTAAAGGCCCAGCATTCGTCAGAACCAAACTAAAGAACGTTATTAGCGGCAAGGTTATTGACCGCACTCTAAACGCTGGTATCAAGATTGAAGTTGCAACAGTAGACAAGCGTGAAATGCAGTACCTGTATAACGATGGCGATGGGTACGTATTCATGGACACCAAGGACTACGACCAGATGACTCTAACCAGTGAACTAGTTGGCGACGCGATTAACTACCTTCTAGAGAACCAGCAAGCTATTGTGGCGATCCACGAAGGTAACCCGATCTACGTTGAAATGCCACCGTCAGTTGTCCTTGAGATCACTTTCACCGAGCCTGGACTTCAGGGTGACCGCTCTTCAGGTGGTACAAAGCCTGCAACAGTAGAGACTGGTCTTCAGATCCAGGTTCCTCTGTTCGTTGAGCAGGGCACCAAAGTTAAGGTTGACACCAGAACTGGTGAATACCTCGGCCGAGTTACCGACTAATCCTTGAGTTCAAGAACTAAAGCAAGAAAGAGAGCGGTAGACGCTCTCTACGCTGCCGAACTCAGAGACGTTATGGCTACAGATCTTCTGGAAGCCACCAAGGAACAGGTTTCTGATCGACAGAATCAAGATGAAATCTTTGACTTCGCCAACGAACTAGTAACCGGTGTACTTGCTAATCAGATTGAGATTGATGAGATTCTCGCAGGAGTTGCTCAAAACTGGACCATCGATCGCATGCCTGCTCTGGATAAAGCCATTCTGAGAGTTGGAATCTACGAGATTGCCTACTCAGATACACCATCTGAGGTAGCCATCAGCGAGGCTGTTGATCTAGCTCAGGAACTAAGCACCGAGGATTCTCCAGCGTTTATCAACGGAGTTTTGGCGACTGTTTCAGCAACTCGCAAGCCAATCTAGTATCAAGAGCGGATTCTGCACTAGAATCCTATAAACAACATCCTTTAAAGGCGTCCTGTGAGGCGCAGAAGGAGGTGGGCGTGAGTTCACGCACCGTCTTAGACGCTCAAGACATTGAGCGTGCGATAGTCCGCATCTCTCATGAGATTGTTGAAGCCAATCAAGGCACTGCAAATCTTCTAATCCTCGGTATTCCAACAAGAGGCGTTTTCCTGGCAAACCGAATTGCAGCCTCCATCGCCAAGAATTATCCCGAGTTTGACCTAGCAAATTCAGTAGGAAAGCTAGATGTCACCATGTTCCGAGATGACTTAGCTTCTAAACCAAGCAAAGCAGTGACTCCTACATCAATTCCTAAACAATCACTTGAGAATCTCACAGTTGTACTAGTTGACGATGTTTTGTTCAGTGGCAGAACTGTTAGAGCAGCTCTAGACGCCTTGGTTTCTTTTGGCAGACCAAAGGCAGTGCGTCTAGCTGTATTGGTAGACAGAGGACATCGAGAACTACCCATCAGAGCGGATTATGTTGGTAAGAATCTTCCAACTTCGTTTGCCGAGAGAATTTTCGTCAAGCTCACTGAGAGTGATGATGAGCAGTCGGTGGTGATTGAACAATGAAGCACCTACTAAGCACAGCTGATCTGGATCTTGCTACCAGCCTTGAGCTTTTGAATCTCAGCGTTGAAATGCAGGGAGTCAATTCAAGAGACATAAAGAAACTTCCTGCCTTAACTGGTAGAACTGTTGCCAACCTATTCTTTGAAGATTCAACTAGGACTCGATTCTCATTTGAGATCGCCGCTAAACGTCTCTCAGCTGATGTTGTGAACTTCACTGCTAAAGGTTCATCGGTTAGCAAAGGTGAGTCCTTGAAGGACACAATCTTGACTCTAGAAGCGATGGGGATTGAAGCTCTTGTAGTAAGACATCACCACAGCGGTGCAGCAAACACAATTGCTAACGCTTCGTGGTCTAAGGCCACAGTAATTAACGCAGGAGATGGAACCCACCAGCACCCAACTCAAGCCCTCACAGATGCATTGACAATCAGACAAGCACTTAAGGGCAAAGATGACCTGGGAGATCTATCTGGTATCAAAGTTTTGATTGTGGGAGACATACTTCATAGCAGAGTGGCTCGCTCAAACATCGACCTATTGAAGACCCTTGGAGCATTTGTCGGCCTTGCTGGTCCATCGACGCTACTACCAAGTAGCGCAACTAAATTAGCTGACGCTGTCTATCACAACCTAGATGAGGCACTCAGCGACGGTTTTGATGTTGTGATGATGTTGAGAATGCAGATGGAGCGCATGAATTCTGTGTTTGTTCCTAATGCCAATGAGTATTCAACTCTTTGGGGTCTTTCTGCTGAACGCTTCTCAAACCTCAGCCCAAAGACATTAATCATGCACCCAGGCCCTATGAATAGAGGTCTTGAAATCTCTTCAGAAGCTGCTGACTCTTCACAATCAGCCATTGTTGACCAGGTTAGAAACGGTGTTGCCGTCCGCATGGCAGTTTTATTCAAACTACTAGCTCAAGAATCGGGTGCTAAATGACAAACAAAGAAACTCTATTTACTAATGTTTCACTCTCCGATGGGACAGTGACTAACATCCTGGTCTCAGGTGAAACCATCTCCTACCTAGGAAACGATTCCAAGACTGCTGCAGAAGTGATTGATTGCACAGGACTTATTGCGATGAGTGGTTTTGTTGATCTACACACTCACCTGAGAGAGCCAGGCTTTGAACAGAGTGAAACGATTCTTACTGGAAGTAAGGCTGCAGCTAAGGGTGGATTCACCTGTGTACACCCAATGGCTAACACCAATCCGGTAGCAGACAACAGCGCAGTGGTTGAACAAGTGTTTGCTCTTGGTGAAGCAGCTGGATATGTCCAAGTGCAGCCAATCGGAGCTGTTACCTCAAACCTAGAAGGTAAGAACCTTGCTGACCTAGGCAAGATGAATGCCTCAGCGGCTCATGTCACAGTATTCAGTGATGACGGAAAGTGCGTGAGTGATTCATTAGTAATGAGAAGAGCTTTGGAGTATGTGAAGGCATTTGGTGGAGTAATTGCTCAGCATGCTCAAGATCCACAGCTGACCGTTAACGCTCAAATGAATGAGAGCGCTTTGTCGTTGAAGCTCGGACTAACTGGTTGGCCTGCAGTTGCTGAAGAAGCAATTATTGCTAGAGATGTTCTCTTGACTGAAGAAGTGGGTTCAAGACTTCACGTGTGCCATGTCTCAACAAAGGGTTCTGTTGATGTCATACGTTGGGCTAAGAGTAGAGGCATCAATGTCACAGCAGAAGTTGCACCACATCACCTCATCCTTACTGAAGATTTGGTGAGTGAATACAATCCTGTCTACAAGGTGAACCCTCCACTTAGAAACAGTGAAGATGTGCAAGCACTTCGTGAAGCAGTCGCCGATGGCACAATCGACATCATTGCAACCGACCACGCACCTCACACACCAGATAGCAAAGACTGCGAATGGGGAGAAGCAGCTTT
>CANLCU010000054.1 GCA_947489135.1 Micrococcales bacterium | reverse complement strand
GTGCCTGGCTTAGCTACCAAGTGAAAAGTAATTGGAACTAGATACTCACCATATATACGTATGTCAGTTGTGTTAGCTAACGCATCGAGAGTTGCAGATACTCCACCTTCAATGGAGTTTTCTACTGGAACAATCGCTCTTTGAGCTTTACCTGAAACTACGGCATCGATGGCTTCATTGATTGTTGAAACAGGAAGATGCTTGGCTGATTTGGCTTCTGTCACCTGAGCCAGGGCAAGCTCAGTAAAAGTACCCACAGGGCCTAGGAAGGCGTATGTGGATTTCTTGTTGTTTACTGATTTAGCCATAGATAAAGGTTAATGCTTAGTTAGTAGTTAGGGGCTGCTGAGAGGTTAAAGAACTTCTCAAGGGTAGACACCTTGTCATCATGCATTACCTTGGCTAGACCCTTGCCAACATACCTAAGGTGCCAAGGTTCATACTGATACCCAGTTACTGGGGTTGCATAGTTTGGATACCTAATTATGAATCCGTATTTATAGGCATTCTTGGCTAGCCATGAACCTGCTTTGGTTTGACCAAAGCAGACTCTGATCTGACAGCCCTGACCTCTAGCTGAAACATCTAAAGCCCAGCCTGTCTGGTGCTCCGAGTAACCAGGTCTAGCAGCTAGAGCTTCTCCTGCTTTCAGGCCATATCTCTCAACCTGACGGGCATGAATGGTCTTTTGCTCTGCATAAGATCTGTAGGCGCTTTGAATGATGAGGCTACCTTTACCCTCGGCATACATAGCCATGGCTAGGCGATAGGCAGCAGTTGAGGCTTCTTTTCTTAGCTTTCTTCCATATGGATTGGCGTTTAGGGTGCCGAACTTAGGAGCAACTAGGTCTGTAGGGACATATTTGATTGGGTTTAGAGGTCTTAGCTTGTTCACAACAATCCAAGCAGATGCTGGTTCATCTATTGATTGCCAAGCAAGGCTCGTGGCCTGAGAAGGTGTAGGGTTATTTACCGCGGGAAGTAATACAAGGGCTAGAAGGCCTATGCCCAAAGCTCTAAAGCTTGATTGCCTGAATTTTCTTCCCATCGCTAAATTCTAACTTTCACAACCGAAGAAACGAGTCCACAATGGCACGCGCAGAACGCAAAGCCGCAGCAGCAGAGTCAGCACTTACAGGTGTAATGACCCACAGACAAATCATGTTCGTACTATTTGGCCTTATGGCTGGAATGTTCTTATCAGCACTAGATCAGAGTGTTGTTGGAACTGCAATGAGAACAATCGCAGATGATCTAAATGGTTTATCTGCTCAAGCTTGGGTAACAACTGCTTACCTAATCACTTCAACTATTGCTACTCCTATTTATGGAAAGCTCGGTGACATCTTCGGTAGACGTAAGTTATTCATCACAGCAATCTCTATCTTCATCTTCGGTTCTGTGATTTCTGGTTTAGCTAACACCATGTATGAACTTGCTGCTTACAGAGCAATCCAAGGTATCGGTGCTGGTGGTTTGTTTGCACTAGCTCTAACAATTCTTGCGGACATTGTTCCACCAAGAGATAGAGCTCGTTACCAAGGAATGTTCCTTGCAGTGTTTGGTACATCAAGCGTTCTTGGTCCACTAATTGGTGGACTACTAGCTGGTGTTGATAGCTTCCTAGGAATTACAGGATGGCGTTGGATCTTCCTGATGAATCTTCCTATTGGTGCAATTGCACTACTACTAGTTCTTTCATTCCTTCACGTTCCACATATCGAATCAAAGAGTAAGCGCATTGACTGGTGGGGTGTTCTAACAATCATCGTTGGTGTTGTCCCCCTACTTATCGTTGCTGAGCAAGGCCGTGAATGGGGATGGACATCTCCTAACGCATTCATTGCATACACATTAGGTGTTGTTGGAATTACATCATTCATCATTATTGAAAGAAAGATGGGTGAAGATGCAATTCTTCCCCTACACATTTTCAAGTCAAGAACTTTTTCACTAACGACTCTGCTTGGAGTAATTGTTGGTATGGGAATGTTTGGTGGAATGATTTCACTTCCACTAGTTCTACAGATTGTTTATGGAGCAACAGCAACTGAAGCTGGCTACCTGATGATTCCTATGGTGATGGGTCTGATGATTTCATCAATCATGAGCGGTCAGATAACTGGTAAGACCGGTAAGTACAAGATCTTCATGGTTCTAGGAACTGCTCTAATGTCTATCTCATTCCTATATCTATCAACGCTTGTTTACACCTGGGCTATCTGGCAGATCTCTATCGGAATGGTAATCATGGGTCTCGGTCTAGGTCAGATGATGCAGACACTAACTATTGCTTCTCAGAACTCTGTCGAAGCTAAGGACATTGGCGTTGCAACATCTTCATCAACCTTCTTCAGACAAATGGGTGGAACTCTAGGTGTTGCAGTATTCCTCTCAATCCTCTTCAACAGCCTTGCTGATAAGGGTGCTGAGATTGGTGCCAATATTCAGGCTGCAATAACTGCGAACCCAGGACTACTAAATGATCCACGCAACGCAGTATTCACATCAGGCCAGGACGTTAGCGAGCTCATTCAGTCAGACTCATCCTTCTTGAAGACAGCAAGCCCAGAGCTTGCTGATCCAATCAAGCAGGCCTTTGCTGAATCAACAGCGAGCGTATTCATTGCAGCAGGTGCTGTTGTGATTACAGCATTTGTGCTGTCTATATTCATCAAAGAGGTAGCCCTACGCACCAAGTCTGGTGTTCAGGAGAAAGCTGAGCAGGCTGCAGCCTCAATGCACTAGTCATTCCTTTACTAAACCCTTGGTAGCCATTTCTGGTACCAAGGGTTTAGTCTTTTAACACACGGGAGTCCGAAGCATCGGACTGAGATGAAGCTACTGCCAAATACCGTCAAACCTGAACTGGGTCATGCCAGCGTAGGAAGGAAAAATGAAACGCATATTCGTATTACTCACTGTTGCACTATCCCTTGGGCTATCTGCCTGCACTAACAACACAGTTGCAAGTATCACTCTTGTTGCTCACGACTCTTTTGTGATGAGCGATGAATTGCTTGCGGGATACGAGAAGACAGTTGGGCCTGAATTAACAATTGTTAGAGCTGGTGATGTTGGTGAAATGACTGGCAAGCTTGTGCTCACTAAAGATGCGCCTATCGCAGATGTTGTTTATGGAATCGACAATACTTTTGCCAGTGTTATCGATGAGAACAAAGTTCTTGGAGAGAACAAACTAGTTCCAATTAACTTTGCAGATATTTGCTTCAACGTGGACATTCAATACTTCAATGAAAAGAATCTAGCTATTCCAGATCACTGGAAGGAATTGATTCAACCTAAATACAAGAACCTGACTGTTATTGAGAATCCAAATCTTTCTTCAACTGGTTTAGGTTTTCTAGTCTCTACATTTGCTGCTTTCTCAACTGAAGACGAAACTACATCTTGGTGGAAGTCCTTTAAGAACAATGGTGTGAAGGTTGCTGCTAGTTGGGAAGATGCCTACTACACAGACTTCTCTGGTTCAGCTGGTAAGGGTAAGTACCCAGTAGTCCTTTCATATTCTTCTTCACCTGCAGATGAAGTTGACGAGAATGGAAATGCTAAGACTGTTGCTCTTAGAAAAGATTGCTTCAGACAGATTGAGTATGCGGGTGTGCTGAAGAATGCTAACTACCAAGCTGGTGAGGCACTAATAAAGTTCATGCTTGGTAAGTCATTCCAGGAAGCACTGCCTGCAGCTATGTATGTATATCCAATTGATGAAACAGTTGCGTTGCCAGAGTCTTGGGCTCTAAGAGCACCTGCAGCAATCTCAACTATTGGTGGAGATTTAGACATAGCTAAGAACAGATCTGCCTGGCTATCGGCATACAACAAAGTATTTGATGCTGCGCCATAGAAAAGTATTGCTTTGGAGTGCACCAGTTCTATTCATGGTTGTGCTCTTCTATTGGCCTTTGCTTAATGTTTTCTTTCTTGCATTAGGACCAGAGATTGCTGGCGCGGTAAACAATGAAGCAAGTGTTTGGCCAGTTCTATGGTTCACCGTTTGGCAAGCATTTGTTTCCACTGCTATCTGTTTAGTTATAGGAATACCTGGGGCATATGTTCTTTATAGAAAGAGCTTTAGAGGTGCTCAGCTACTCCAATCCATCATCACTGTTCCATTCATGCTGCCAAGTCTTGTTGTAGCAATTGCTGTTACTGAAGTCAGTGCAATTGTTGGAGGCATTGATCCGGTCATTGCCATCATCCTGGCTAACGTATTTGCTAACTACGCGGTCGTAGTTAGAAACATTGGATCTCAGTGGCAGACCCTCTCTAAATCAACCGAGGAAGACTCTGAAGTTTCTGGGGCAGGCCGCTTTAGAACTGCTCTGAAGGTTTCACTACCCCAGCTAAAGAGCTCTATTCGAGCATCAAGTGCAATCATCATGCTCTACTGTGCTTCTTCTTATGGCATAGTCCTTAGCCTTGGTGGTGGCCGGGTAAATACCCTAGAAACAGCCATTTCTATCTCCGTCCTAGAGCGTTTGGACTTTGCCCATGGAGCTCTACTGGCTCTACTTCAGATTGCCTTCTGTCTAGTGGCCTTCACAGTTAGCCGTTGGGGTGGGACAAACCCCTTGAGCTTTGCACCATCATTTTCTAAGTCCAAGAGACTAGATAAGAGGGATGCTCCAGCAGCTATCTTTAGCTTTCTTGTAATTAGCCTGCTTGTTGTAGTTCCTCTAATTCTTGTAATTAGCAAAGCGTTTGTTTCTTCCAATGGTTCATTCACCTTTGACAACTTTGGGCTCCTTGACACTCGTGGTGCCAGAGATCTGTTGAACCTCACGTTCTTTGATGCGGCTCTCAACTCGCTTCGCAATCTTCTTATCTCAACTGTTGTGTCAATACTTCTTGGTGTGTTGGTTGCATTCCTACTTGCTGAACAATCTAGAAGACGTCATCGCAGAAAGACAGACTTTCTTGGAATTTCACTTGATGCTGCATTCCTATTGCCAATAGGTGTTTCATCGGTAGTTATCGGTGTTGGCTATCTAATTACACTCACCGGAGATCTTGCCTGGCTTCTCAGCAGCTGGATACTTGTTCCACTAGTTCAATCAGTATTTGCAATTCCACTAGTAGTTCGAATTGTTTACCCAAGTCTTCTAGCTGTTGAGGCTAACGCCAGAGAACAAGCTATGACTGATGGCGCTAATGGATTCCAGTTGTTCAAAAATGTTGACTATCCGTTTTTGAAACCAGTGATGAGAACAGCAATTGCATTTAGTGCTCTAGTGTCTCTCGGAGAGTTTGGCGTTGCTAGCTTGCTTACCTTTGGTGATCAAGCGACTATCCCTGTTTTGATGTATCAACTGATCTCAAGACCTGGTGCCCAGAACTATGGAATGGCCTTAGCTGTAGCGAGCATTCTCACCTTGCTAACAATTGTGATTGTTTTATCGCTTAGCCAGGATGGTTCTAAAAAGTCTCAAAAGAAACTGGCAAGGCACTAAACCTAGTCTTGATCACTTCAATCGATTCTGGATTCTGATCTATCAAAATAAAGTTTCTACCTAATTCAGCTGCTGCTGCTCCTGTTGTTCCAGAACCTGCAAAGAAATCAAGAACTAAATCATTTTCTTTGCTGCTTGCTTGAATTACTCTTCTAAGAATTCCTAGAGGCTTTTGTGTTGGGTAACCAGTCTTTTCTTTACCGGTTGGAGAAACGATGGTGTGCCACCAAACATCAGTTGGTAATTTACCCTTAGCAACTTTCTCTGGTGTAACAAGACCTGGAGCCATGTAAGGTTCACGATCAACACTTTCATTATTGAAGTAATACTTATCTGG
>CANLCU010000053.1 GCA_947489135.1 Micrococcales bacterium | reverse complement strand
GTCTACAAGGTGAACCCTCCACTTAGAAACAGTGAAGATGTGCAAGCACTTCGTGAAGCAGTCGCCGATGGCACAATCGACATCATTGCAACCGACCACGCACCTCACACACCAGATAGCAAAGACTGCGAATGGGGAGAAGCAGCTTTTGGAATGATCGGTCTAGAAACCGCTGCTGCCATTGCCAAGACAACACTTATCGATACCGGGCTTATCGGTTGGGAAAGATTCGAGCAACTGTTGTCTAAGAATCCTGCAAAGATTTCAGGACTAAGTGATCAGGGTCAGGCTCTAGTGGCTGGTTCACAGGCAAACATCGTATTCTTTGACCCTCGCACTTCTTACACAGTAGATACCTCAACTGAGAGTAAGAGCTCTAACAACCCATACGTTGGTATGACATTGAGTGGAACAGTTGTTCACACAATGTACAAAGGAACACTCACCGTCAAGGACACAAAGATTCAAGAGATCGGAACACATAATGACTAAGAGAAGTAGAACAGCTCTACTTGTTCTTGAAGACGGCAAAGTTTTCAAAGGCGTACCCTTCGGCAAAGTTGGGAGCTCGCTCGGTGAGATTGTTTTTGCAACAGGCATGTCTGGTTATCAGGAGACACTGACTGACCCTTCCTATGCAGGTCAGATTGTTGTTCAAACCGCTCCTCACATAGGGAACACGGGTATGAATAATCGAGATGAAGAGTCTGACAAGATTTGGGTTTCTGGTTACGTCGTTAGAGATGTAAGTCGCATCGTTTCCAACTTCAGATCTCAGAGAACTCTTGAAGATGACTTGCTAAGAGATGGAGTCGTTGGCATCTCAGATTTAGACACAAGAGCCTTAACACTTCACCTGCGAGAAATAGGTGTGATGCGAGCTGGAGTATTCTCCGGTGAAGACGCTAGCAAACCATTAGAAGACCTAGTAGCCATAGTTCGTTCCGCAGCCAAGATGAAAGGACAGTCACTCTCATCAGTTGTGTCAACAAAGGAGAAGTACGAAGTAGCTCACAAGGGTGAGTACGTTGGCAAGGTTGCAATTTTAGATCTAGGCATCAAGCGTTCAACTATTGAAAACATGGTTGAACGAGGCCTAGATGTTGAAGTCTTCCCAGCAACAGCGTCGTCAGAAGTATTGCTGTCGGGTAACCCCGACGCTGTGTTCTATAGCAACGGTCCTGGTGATCCAGAAACTGCTACACAGCAGGTTGAAGTTCTTCAAGAAATTCTGAAGAAGAACATTCCGTTCTTCGGTATCTGTTTCGGAAATCAACTTTTAGGTAGAGCACTAGGGTTCCAAACTTACAAGTTGGCTTTTGGTCACCGTGGAATTAATCAACCAGTCCTTGATAGAAGGACAGGCAAGGTCGAAGTTACAGCTCACAATCACGGCTTCGCTGTGAGAGTTGACGGCGGGGAAGAGGTTGAGTCTACTGCAGGATTCGGAAAAGTACGAGTGAGCCACATTTGTCTCAATGATGACGTCGTTGAAGGTCTTGAGTGCCTTGATATCCCTGCTTACTCTGTGCAATACCACCCTGAGGCAGCAGCTGGACCACATGATGCTAACTACCTCTTTGATCGACTTATCGAAATGATTCAGACCAATACAACCAAGAAGGCCAACTAATGCCGCGCAGAGAAGATATCAAGAGTGTTCTAGTTATTGGATCTGGTCCAATCGTTATTGGACAAGCATGTGAGTTTGACTACTCAGGTACTCAGGCCTGCCGAGTTCTAAGAGCAGAGGGTATCCGTGTCATCTTGGTAAACAGCAACCCAGCAACAATCATGACTGATCCAGACTTTGCAGATGCTACCTACATCGAGCCAATCACTCCTCAGGTTATTGAAGCAATCATTGCTAAAGAGAGGCCTGATGCGATTCTTCCAACTCTTGGTGGCCAGACTGCCCTGAATGCGGCTATGTCTCTGCACGAGCTTGGAATTCTGGACAAATACAACGTTGAACTAATCGGGGCTAAAGTATCAGCCATCAAGGCTGGAGAAGATCGACTATCTTTCAAGGAACTTGTTTTAGCAGCCGGAGCTGATGTTGCAAAGTCACACATTGCTCACAACATGGATGATGTTCTGGAAGCTGCCGAGAAGCTAGGTTATCCAGTTGTAGTTCGCCCTTCATTCACCATGGGTGGTCTCGGTTCCGGATTTGCTTACGATGAAGCAGATCTTAGAAGAATCGCTGGTGCGGGGCTCCAGGCCTCTCCAACAACTGAGGTACTTCTTGAAGAATCCATCATGGGTTGGAAAGAGTACGAACTAGAACTCATGAGAGATACAGCCGACAACACCGTTGTGGTTTGTTCAATTGAGAACGTGGATCCAGTAGGTGTTCACACTGGTGACTCCATTACTGTTGCTCCGGCACTTACTTTGACGGACCGCGAGTACCAGCACATGCGAGACATCTCAATCGACATCATTAGAGCAGTAGGCGTTGATACAGGTGGCTGTAACATCCAGTTCGCTGTTGAACCAAATACTGGTCGAATCATAGTTATCGAAATGAACCCTAGAGTCAGTCGCTCATCAGCCCTTGCCTCAAAGGCAACTGGATTCCCAATCGCAAAGATTGCTGCCAAGCTTGCCATCGGTTACCGACTCGATGAGATTCCTAACGACATCACCAAAGTCACACCTGCTTCTTTCGAACCAGCTCTGGACTACGTGGTCGTCAAGGTTCCTCGCTTCGCATTCGAAAAGTTCCCGGCTGCAGATGCAACTCTGACTACAACGATGAAGTCGGTTGGTGAAGCTATGGCAATTGGTCGTAACTATGCTCAAGCACTTCAGAAAGCTCTAAGAAGCTTAGAGAGACGTGGTTCGTCTTTCCACTGGGGTGCTCAATCTAAGACCAAGGAAGAGCTCATTGAGATATCTAAAGTGCCCACCGATGGCCGTATTGTCACTGTTCAGCAGGCTCTGCGTCTAGGAGCTACTGCAGAAGAGATTTTCAACGCAACCAAAATCGATCCTTGGTTCATTGATCAAATAGTGCTTATCAATGAGATAGCCGATGAGATTCATGACTCCCAGGAGTTGGACTCAGAGATCATGCAGTATGCGAAGTCGTTCGGATTCAGTGACGCTCAGATTGCTGAACTTAGAGATTCGACTGAGCATGAGATAAGAACTCTTCGTTACTCACTGAGCGTCAGACCGGTTTACAAGACTGTAGACACCTGTGCAGGTGAGTTCCCAGCTCTTACTCCATATCATTACAGCACTTATGAACAAGAGACTGAGGTGCGAGCATCAGATGCGAAGAAGGTAGTTATCCTCGGATCTGGACCAAACAGAATTGGTCAAGGAGTTGAGTTTGATTACTCCTGCGTACATGCTTCTTTTGCTTTACATGACGCAGGCTATGAAACCATCATGATTAACTGCAACCCTGAAACAGTTTCAACAGACTATGACACCAGCGACAGGCTGTATTTCGAGCCACTCACGCTCGAAGATGTGCTTGAAGTCATTCACGCTGAGTCACAAAGCGGAACTCTTGTTGGAGTAGTTGTTCAGTTAGGCGGCCAGACAGCACTCGGCCTTGCTCAAGGACTGGCATCATACGGAATTCCTATTCTTGGAACCACTCCAGATGCGATTGACCTTGCAGAAGAAAGAGGTGCCTTCTCAAGAATTCTTGATGAAGCTGGACTTATCTCACCTGCCAATGGAACCGCAACCAGCCTTGATGAAGCAAAGGTTATTGCAGAGCGAATTGGATTCCCTGTCCTAGTTAGGCCATCGTTTGTTCTTGGTGGTCGAGGTATGGAAATTGTTTACGATCAGGTATCGCTCGAAGGTTACTTCGATCGAATCGCTGACCAGGCAATTGTTGGTCCAAAGCATCCGTTGTTAGTTGACCGTTTCCTTGACGACGCGATTGAAATTGACATCGATGCCCTTTACGATGGCCAACAACTATATGTCGGTGGCGTTATGGAGCACATTGAAGAAGCTGGTATTCACTCTGGTGACTCTTCCTGCACATTGCCGCCAATCACTCTGAGTAACACTCAGATCAACCGCGTGAGGGAAGCAACCGAGAAGATTGCTAAAGGTATTGGAGTTAAGGGCCTATTGAATGTTCAGTTCGCCCTTGCTCATGATGTTCTCTATGTTCTAGAAGCAAACCCAAGGGCCTCGAGAACGGTTCCTTTCGTATCTAAAGCACTAGGAATCACTCTGGCTAAAGCTGCTGCGTTAGTAATGGTCGGAAAGACCATCCCTGAACTCATTGCCGGTGGTCACTTGCCTGCAACCGATGGAACCCACATTCCAGAGACGACAGCTATCTCCGTGAAGGAAGCGGTCTTACCTTTCAAGAGATTTGCAACCAAAGACGGCAGATTCGTTGATTCACTTCTTGGGCCTGAGATGCGATCTACTGGCGAGGTAATGGGTATTGATGTCGACTTCCCAACAGCATTCGCCAAGAGCCAAGCAGCTGCGGGCAGTGCTCTTCCAAAGTCTGGAAAGATATTCATTTCCGTAGCAGATAGAGACAAGCACCAGGTAATTCTTCCTGTGCGAAGACTTTTCCAATTAGGTTATGAAATCCTAGCTACAGCTGGAACAGCATCTATTCTGAAGCGTCATGGAATCCCAGTTCGCATTGTTAGAAAGCATTCAAGTGATGACCAAGCGCCAGCAGGACCGACCATCGTTGACTTGATTCTGAACGGTGAAGTTGATGTTGTGGTTAACACTCCTTCTGGTTCGTCGGCTCGTAAAGATGGTTATGAGATTAGAGCAGCGACAACTGCAGCTGACGCTCCTATCTTTACAACTATTGCTCAGTTATCGGCAGCAATTGGTTCATTCGAAACTGTTATTGCTGGGGATTTCAAAGTTAGATCACTGCAGGAACATGCAGAAGACAGGAGAGCGGCACTTGCCTGATATATTCTCGAAAAAACTTGAGACGGCTTTTGACTCAAAGGGTCAGCTATGCGTAGGCATCGATCCTCACGAAGACATCCTTCTAGAAAACGGGTTTGAAGTTTCGGCAAAGGGTGTTCTTGATTTTGGACTTGCGATGCTTGATGAACTTGAGGGTTCTGTTTCCATAGTGAAACCTCAGGTCTCATTCTTCGAGCGTTTTGGATCTGCAGGTTTTGCTTCCCTTGAGCAACTTCTTGACTCGGCCCAGGCGAAAGGTTTTCTAGTTATAGCCGACGCAAAGCGTGGGGACATTGGTTCCACTATGGAAGCCTATGCTCAAGCTTGGTTAGGAAAAGATGCACCATTTACCTGTGATGCTCTTACTGTGAATCCGTATCTTGGTGTCGGAGCTTTAGCACCGGCAGCATCTGTAGCAGCAGAAAGAGGCAAAGGTCTGTTTGTTCTTGCAGCTACATCGAACCCCGAGGGTAAAGCTTTGCAGTCTTCCACCAATGAAGAAACTGTTGCAGCTCTTGTGGCTAGAGAGGTTGATCGTATAAACAGCAGCACAGCCATTTCTAATTCAAAGTTTGGTTCAAATGGCCTAGTCATCGGGGCAACTGTATCCCTTACTGAACTTGGACTTTCTCAAATCAATCAGAATAGACCAACCCTGAGAACTCCTATTCTTGCTCCTGGGTTTGGCTTTCAAGGCGCGAGGCTTGAAGACGCAAAAGCTATCTTCAAAGACCTAAGTAGCGATGTCTTGTATTCAATTTCCAGATCAGCACTTCGAGATGGTATTCGAGGAGTTGCTCGAGCTGTCCAAGAAGACCAAAACACTCTCCATAAAGCACTGAGCCAATAGGCTTAAGCCATGACTAGACTCACAGTGATTGCC
>CANLCU010000052.1 GCA_947489135.1 Micrococcales bacterium | reverse complement strand
TTTTCAGTGAAGAAGATTACTTAAGGGTAACCTTTGCACCAGCAGCTTCTAGAGCAGCCTTAGCCTTCTCTGCAGTCTCCTTGTTAGCACCCTCAAGAACGGTTGCTGGAGCGCCGTCAACAACGGCCTTTGCTTCGCCTAGACCTAGGTTAGTTAGTGCACGCACTTCCTTAATAACCTGGATCTTCTGGTCGCCAGCAGATTCTAGAACTACATCGAATGAGTCCTTCTCTTCTGCTGCGTCTGCGCCGCCACCTGCTGCAGGTGCAGCAGCAACAGCTACTGGAGCTGCTGCGGTAACTTCGAATACTTCTTCGAACTTCTTAACGAACTCTGAAAGCTCGATAAGTGATAGTTCCTTGAAGGCTTCAATTAGCTGGTCTGTAGTCAGCTTTGCCATGTGTATCTCCTTGTTTTGGTTTGTGAAACTTTGGGTTTGGTTATGCAGCTTCTTGCTTTTGACGCAGAGCGTCGACTGCGCGAGCAGCCTGAGCAAGAGGTGCCTGGAACATGTATGCTGCACCGAATAGTGAAGCCTTGAAAGCATTGGCGGCCTTGGCCAGCAATACTTCGCGAGATTCAAGATCAGCAAGCTTGGTAACCTCTGCAGGTGTAAGAGCGGCTCCATCGAAGAAACCTGCCTTTACTACTAGCAGTGGGTTTGCCTTAGCGAAATCACGCATTGCTTTGGCAACAGAGACTACGTCTCCGCTAACAAATGCCACTGCGCTAGGACCCTGGAAGTGACCGTCAAATGCGGTAACTCCTGCGTTCTTAGCTGCAATAGATAGCAGTGTGTTCTTTGCTACGGCGTAAGTTGCATCCGCACTGATTGAACGGCGCAGCTCTTTAAGCTGTGCCACAGTGAGTCCGCGGTACTCGGTGAGCAGAACAGCAGCTGAACTCTGGAATAGACCAGTTAGTTCGGCGACTGAGGCTTGCTTGTCCGCCATGGCGCTCCTTATATCTGTGATGCCGGTAGCCCTCAGGTCTTAAAACGAAAAAGCTCTGGCGCAAATGACCAGAGCTAGAAAAATCTAATTCAGTTCACCTGCGCTGGATGCCGCTTCATTTAGCGGACCTTCGTCGAAACATGCAAAACCCCTGATAAATCAATGGATTTGCCTGCACCGAAACCGGCGGTCTTTGGCTTCCCCCAGTTTAGCCTGAAACTGGACTGCCCTGCAACCCCTAATAAACTGGCCCCATGGAATACACCCAGATGGACGAAGAAGCTCAGGTAGCCCTAGTTCAAGAGCTAGTCCCAGGGATCTTGAGCCAATACGGCATTGAGCCTAAATCCATTGAGAATGTGAATCATTCCTTCAACTCTTCCTTCAAGATCACAGATAGCCAAGGACAAGACCTAGCCCTAAGAATCAATCTCGCATCTCATAAATCAGGCGATGAAGTCCTTGCAGAAATGCAGTGGCTAGAAGCCTTGAGCCAAGATGGATCTGTCTCTGCTCCTGAACCTCTTAGAACTACTAATGGAGAACTGTTTATCAGTACCCAATTCGAACCCCTAAACACAGAGACAACTGCTGTCCTTTTCAAATGGATTGAAGGAGAAGAAGTTGGTGATGAACCTACCAACGAGCAGCTCTTCGAACTTGGTGAAAACATGGCTCGCCTACAGATCTTCGCCAAAGACATGAAACTCTCTGGCACAGCTTTCCTGCCAAAAATCAACAGCACTCTGATGAACAGCACAGACTTACTTACACAAAGTAAACCTGAGCCTATTAGCGACAAACTCTATGAAGACATACTTAGAGGACTAAAACTCTCAGATGAGGTTTACTCAAGACTTTCTAAAGAACAGGAAGTACTTCCTATCCATGCTGATCTACATATGGGGAATGTAATTCAAACAAAGGACAAGCTAGCCATTATCGATTTCGATGATGCTGGGTTAGGTCTGCCAGTTCAAGATCTTGTAATTAGCAACTATTACATTCGTGAAGATAGAGAAAAAGAGAAGCACCTAAAAGATGGCTACTCTTCAATTCTTGAACTACCTAAGGTTTCTGAGGAAGACTATGAAGTTCTACTTCTTGGAAGACTGATTGTTTTGATTAATGCTGTCTTAGATATGACCTCAGCAGAAATTATTGAATTCCTGCCAACATTCCTAACCAGAGCACAAAAGAGATTTGACCACTTTTATGCAACTGGTGAATTCTCTCTTGCAACTATCGTTTAGAAGAATAAACAGCGTAGCCGCGAGCAGAAACAGTTAGTTTCAAACTCTTTGAGATCTTGGTTGGCTTTGTTGCTCCAAGTGAGTAATAGGTTCCAGCAGTTGTTGGAACAGTTACTACCTGCTTAGAGTCAGTTAGGTTGATGACAGTTAGAACTCTGTTAGTTCCTCTAGTTCTAACAAACGCCATAACTTCATAGTTGTCAGTCTCAAGGAAATCAATCTTTCCCCCTGTTGGCCCTGCCCATAGGGCAGGGTTATTTAGCTTGATTGAGTTCAGTGCTGTGTAGAGAGCAACTCTTGATTTACCGCTGTATTTATAGGAAGCCCAATCAATTGGATCTTTCTCAAAGAACTGAAGCTGCTTGTCTAAGCCAACTTCTTGCCCGTTATATAGAAGTGGCATACCAGGCAGTGTGTAGGTCAAGACAGCCATAGCGTTCTCTGATTTACCGTAGTCAGCCTGAACAGTTGAAGTCCAAGAGTTCTCATCATGGTTAGTGATGAAGTTCAAAGGGTAAGAACCCTTTGGGTAGGTATATGACTGGGTTTGAATCAAGTTATAAAGCGCAGCAGAAGAGCCCGTTCCTTGAGTGAGTGATTTCAGTGCTGGCTTCAAACTCCAGTTGTAGTTAGCAGTGAAAGCATTCTCAAGAAGATTGGTTGAAGACCCATCTTCAGCGAGCATGAACAGCTTCTTTGACTTAGCTAGTTCAGTAGTTGCTTCTTCCCAGAAGTCTGCTGGAACCATACCTGCAGCATCACATCTAAAACCATCGATATCGAAATACTTCACCCAATACTTCATGGCTGAAATCATTGCCTTACGCATGTCTTGGTTGTCATAGTTCAGATCAGCAACATCGTTCCAGTTGGTGCCAGGTGGAATAACAATGTTTCCATTTACTTGGGTATACCACTCAGGATTCTTAGTTATCCAAGAGTGATCCCAAGCAGTGTGGTTTGCTACCCAGTCAATAATGATGTGCATGCCTTGAGCATGTGTTGCTTTTACTAAGGCTTTGAAATCAGCTGCAGTTCCATATTCAGGATTCACAGCTCGGTAGTTAGAGATTGAATAAGGAGAACCTAGAGAACCTAGCTTTCTTACCTTTCCAATTGGCTGAAAAGGCATCAACCATAAAGTGTTAACTCCCATCTTCTTGAGTCTCGGAAGATCTTTAGTAACAGAGGTGAACTTGGAGTTAGCACTGTATTGTCTAACGTTCACTTCATAGAGATTTGTAGACCTAGCCCAACTAGGAACCCCATCATTAGGAGCTGCATAAGCAACTCCAGCAGGAATTAGAAGTGCAGCAGCAATGGCAATACCTAGAAGTCTTCTCATGCTTTGAGTCTAGGCTTACTTTCTTAAACAAAGATGCCCCAGTCCTAAGGACTGAGGCATCTTTCTAATGTCTATTTAGCGGTCACGAGCTGGACGGCCACCGGATTTACCAGCGAACTTTCCAGCAGGTCTTCCACCTGAGCGTGCACCATCTCTTGAGCCCCCACGTGAACCACCGCGGTCTGAACGACCACCGAAGTCACGAGATCCGCCTCTTGATCCGCCACGGTCTGAGCGGCCACGGCCACCATCACGTGAAGAACCACCACGGCTGTCACCGAAGTCCAAAGAGCTAGCAGCTGGTGCTGGAGCAATTGGGCCTGCGATTTCAGCAAGGATAGGGCTGTCTTGTCTGACGTCCATGTAGATTGCGTCACGCTCTGCACGACGAAGAAGATCTTCAACCTTACGTCTGCGTGAACGTGGAACCAAAGTAATTACAGTTCCAGTCTTACCCGCACGACCGGTACGGCCTGAACGGTGAAGGTAGGTCTTGTATTCCTCTGGTGGATCAACCTGGATAACCATTGCAATGTCATCAACGTGGATACCACGAGCAGCAACGTCAGTTGCTACTAGAACGCGTACTTCACCAGACATGAATCTCTGAAGGTTACGGTTTCTCTGGTTCTGGTTTAGATCTCCGTGCAGACGAGCTGCTGGAACACCAGCGCTGGTTAGAGATTCACTTAGACGCTCTGCTGTCATCTTGGTACGAGTAAAGATAATTGCCTTACCCTCACCCTGAACTAGACGAAGCAAGATTGGGCTACGTGCATCAGTTTCAGCAAACATAACTCTGTGGATGATGTCTGAAGTTTCTTCAGTTTCGTTAGGAACTTCATAAACATATGGGTTCGGTAGGAACTGCTTTACTAGAGCATCAATCTCACGGTCCAAAGTAGCTGAGAACAGCATCTTCTGAGAATCTCCGGTAGCTGCTGTGATTCTCTTCACTGGCTCAATGAAACCAAGATCACACATGTGGTCTGCTTCATCGATAACTAGTGTTTCAACATCACGAAGATCAACAATCTTCTGAGCCATTAGATCTTCTAGACGACCTGGGGTAGCAACAAGAATGTCAACACCACGAGCCATGGCAATTTCTTGTCTACGCTGAGGCATACCACCGTAAATACATGTGGTGTAGAAACCTACTGAACGAGCTAGCTGAGAAAGAGTTCTATCAATCTGGTCAGCTAGTTCACGAGTAGGAGCTAGAACCAATGCACGAGGACGGTTTGGTTTACGAGGCTGTGAGCCTTGAGCAACAAGCTTGGTAATGAGAGGAACAGCGAAAGCAATTGTCTTACCTGATCCAGTCTTACCTCTACCCAAGATATCTCTACCTGAGATAGCAGCAGGAATAGTTGCCTGCTGAATAGGGAATGGAGCAATAGCACCCATCTGAGTAAGAGTCTCTAGAAGGCGTGGGTGTAGACCCATCTCTTCCCACTCTGCTGAGATAACTGCATCTGCCTGGTCAACTGACTGAAGCTTCTCTAGAACTACATCTTCAAAGAAAGCCTTCTTGTTTGGAGACTTGTCTCTAGCACCATCGAATGAACGCTGACGGTTGTCATCTCTTTCCATACGATCTGATCTACGAGGATCTCTTGAACCTCTGTCATCACGTGCTGGACGAGAATCACTCCACTCACGACGAGGAGCACGATCATCACGAGCTGGTCTCTCAGGAGTCCATTCACGACGAGGAGCTCTGTCATCACGCTGTGGTCTTTCTGGAGTCCACTCTCTGCGAGGTGCTCTGTCATCACGAGCTGGTCTTGAATCAGACCATTCTCTTCTAGGAGCACGGTCATCACGAGCTGGTCTCTCAGGAGTCCACTCTCTACGAGGTGCACGGTCATCACGCTGAGGGCGTTCTGAAGTCCACTCTCTACGAGGAGCTCTGTCATCACGTTGAGGTCTTTCAGGAGTCCACTCTCTACGAGGTGATCTTGAATCTGAACCTGCACGAGAAGCGTTTCCACCGGTACGAGCATTACGGCCAGCAAATGATTCTCTCGAACCACCTGGTGTCCACTCTGGACGACGGTCATCACTTCTAGCTGGACGGTCATTACGTTGTTCACGGATTGGACGAGCATCTCTTGAAGGGCGGTCGTTTCTAACTTCTCTTAGAGGACGAGCGTTATCTTCACGATAATCTCTCTTGTCTCTACCTCCTGCAGCCGGAGCTGCTGAGGTGTGACGTGGCTTACGAGAAGCCGGGGCAGCGCTAGCTGCACCTTTACGATGGGTAGTTTTAGCCGCGGTTGCTCTAGGCGCGCGCGAATTAGTGCCGTTTTT
>CANLCU010000051.1 GCA_947489135.1 Micrococcales bacterium | reverse complement strand
GTGCTCTAACCTCTAACCACCCATTCCCTTTGAACCCTCTAATGACCATGAACGTCTATGTTGGCGACCTTGGTCTTGATAGCGGCATGGCTGTAAATGCTTACAAGCTAGACACTCACTCAATGAAGCAGGTTGCTGGCGGTAAGAGTGGAACTAAGGCACTTCAACTTACCTATGGCCAAACGGTTAAGCTACCTAATGATCTAGGAACTGTTGAGTTCAAGAACCTTAGAAGATTTGCATCCATTGACATCACCTATAACCCACTGGATCTATGGGTACTTATCTTCGCTCTAACAACTTTGTTTGGTTTAGTCTTAATGCTCATCATTCCTCGAAGAAGAGTGTGGGTGAAGATCTCTAAAGACAGTGTTGAAGTTGGAGCACTAACCAAGTCAAAAGATAAAGCGCTAGACAAGCTAGTGAAAGATGTTGCCAAGTCACTAAAGAAGAAGAGTAAATGACCCCAGAAATTGCACTAAACCCAGAGCTCGCTACCATTTCGAGAATCATCGTTCTAGTAGCGCTCACTTTCTACGCCTTCTCATTCATTGTCCTAGCTTGGGCTCTAACTAAAAGAGCTGGTGGCAAGGGTAAGAAAGATGCATTCGCTAACCGTCTAGACACAATCGGTCTAGCTCTAATGGGTATTGGTGTTCTTGCTAACGGTGTTGGAGTCTTAACTAGAGGTATTGCAGCTAACCGAGTGCCATGGGCCAACATGTATGAGTTCTCTATTTCTGGAGCATTCGTAGTCTCAGCAATCTTCTTACTTGTTCTCTTCTTTAGAGATCTAAAGTTCATAGCTCCATTTGTTGTTGGATTTGTTGTTCTAGTAATTGGTTCTGCTAACACCTTGTTCTATGTTCAAGTTGAATCACTTGTTCCAGCTCTGCAGGACTACTGGCTAGTTATTCACGTGAGCGTAGCCATCCTGGCTACCGCCTTCTTCACAATTGGAGCAACTCTTTCACTGATCCACATTCTCAAAGAGACCAAGAGAATCAAGAACTCTAAGTCCAAGGCAGGTATTGCTTTCACCAAACTTCTAAAGGTATTCCCTAAGTCAGAGAAGCTTGAGAGAACCTATTACCAGTTCAACATCATAGGTTTTATTCTCTGGTCCTTCACTCTCATCGCAGGAGCTATCTGGGCTGATAAGGCTTGGCACCGCTTCTGGGGTTGGGACACCAAAGAGGTTTGGACATTCATCATCTGGACTATCTATGCTGCCTACCTACACGCCACCACAACCAAGGGTTGGGATGGCAAGAGAGCAGCATGGCTAAGCCTGATCGGCTTCCTAGCCATCATCTTCAACTTCACCATCGTTAATCTGTACTTCAAGGGTCTGCACGTTTATTCGGGTATTTAGAAATACCAAGTAGTTCCCTAGCGGGGACTAATCTGGTGTCATGAGTGAAAAGGTAAAGTGTCCAGCCTGTTACAGAAAATACGATGCCTCAAAGAAAAGAGCTTGCCCTCAATGTGGGCTTAGTCAACAGAATGCGACGACCCTCAACACGGTAAGCACCGAGCTTGAGAGTCTTGGGATTGCAACTACCCTCGAGATTGAACCTTATACAGGTCTTGATGCTCAAGAAATGAGGGATGACATAAACAGGCTTGGCTCTGCTGTCGGCCAACTAGCCGCGGGCATAATCGCGATGATTCTCACTTCTATCCTTGGCGTAGCACTTATTACTTCTGGAGGTGGAATTGCTATTTCCTGTGCCTTAAAGGGCCAAACATGTGGAGGCCAAGATTTGATTCTCTGGGGCCAAATTAGCATCGGTGTCGGGATTTTGATAGGACTAGCAACTTCGATCTCAGCTATCTCCAAGTCAGCGGTCGAATAGCAAAGTAAAAACCTACAAAGTTTCTTCATCTAATGTTATGAGTAAGTTTCCCTTCGGGAACTAAACTTTTGCCATGACAGATTTGTATCAGTGCCCTGATTGTGGCCGACGTTACCGTTCGGATAAGTTGAATGAATGCCCAGGGTGTGGAGTGGACTCAATGGAAGACTCAACTCAACCCTCAAGTTCATCTAGAGGCATGAGTGCCGAAGACCAAGAGGAACTAACGTTCTTCTTGGTCGATGCTCAGGACAGAACAACCCACGCAGTTCGCTCCTTGGCTGTATTCCTGTTCGCAACTGTCTGTAGCTCACTCATTGGCTATGCCCTCATTGCTTTTGGAACTGGTTTGGCTATTGGCTGTAACGTGTCCAATTTTGATTGCGGTTCAGGTGCAACCATAGGAATTGGAACACTTGTAATCGTTGGAGGTTTTATTTTTGCAATCGTGGCTGGATTGAGTGAATTCAATAAATCTAAGCCTTAGGTAAGTTTCAAACAACGCTCTAATCTTTCCAACCACCAAGTAGTTCTATCTGATGGTGCCTGGAGTTTGGTTAGAGCGTTCTTGTTTGGGGTGATTCTTGTTACTGGTATTTCTCCATTGATTGGGATTAGAGGAGTGTCTGTTACGTCTTCAGTTAGGAGAGCTGCTGTTGCTAGACCACTTGCATATTCACTGTTTAGAAGTGCTGCTAGATAAACACCCATGCTTATCCCAACAGATGTTTCAAGAGCACTAGATACAACTACTGGCAGTCCTGCTTCTTTAGCAATTCTTAAGGCGTTGTTTATTCCACCTAAAGGAGCTGCTTTGAGAACGAGGAGATCTGCTGCATTTGCTTGAGCAACTGCAAGCGGGTCACTTACTTTTCTTACTGATTCATCGGCTGCAACTTTGATGTTGAGAAGCTTTAGCTTGAGTCTTAGCTCGGCTAGTTCGGCAATGGTCTTTACTGGTTGCTCGAGGTATTCCAGAGGAACGCCTTCTTCATGCATAGCTTTGGCTAGGGTGAGAGCTGTTTCTATGTCGTAGCCACCGTTAGCATCGAGTCTTATCCTGGCGTTAGGGAAGTGCTTTCTAACTTCATGGATTCTATCTAGGTCATCTTGAAGTGTTTGACCTTGTTCGGCAACTTTGATCTTTACTACTTCAAAGTTGCCGAAGGGTTCAAGGGCTGCTCTTACATCTTTTACAGCAGCTAGGGTTGCGTTGACCTTGATTGTCTTTACTGTTGGCTCAGGGATCTGACTAAAGGCGAACTCTATGGCTGCTCTGAGCCAGATGCTGGCTTCTTCGTCTTCATACTCAATGAAGGGTGACCATTCAGCCCAGCCATTAGGGCCTTCAAATAGGAGGACTTCACGGGTAGTGATACCGCGGAACTTGATACGCATAGGAATAGACAGGACCCTTGCTGAGTCAAGTATCTGCTGGCGCATTTCGCTGGTTATCTCCACATTGTTAGTCTAGGAGTATGTCCAAACACGTATCCGAGCTCTTTGATGCAAGCATCTGGTCTGAAGTCGATGGCTTTGAAGAGCTGACTGACATCACCTATCACAAGCACGTATCCCTAGGGGTAGTTCGTATTGCTTTTAACCGTCCTGAGGTTAGAAATGCCTTTAGACCACAGACAGTTGATGAGCTAGCTAAAGCCCTTACCCATGCTCAAGGTCTAACCGATGTTGGTGTTGTTCTGCTAACCGGTAACGGTCCTTCTCCTAAAGATGGTGGCTGGGCATTCTCATCTGGTGGAGATCAGAAAGTAAGAGGCCGTGCAGGTTATGAGTATGGTGACAGCACCTCAGGACGTCTACACATTCTTGAAGTTCAAAGACTTATGCGCTTTATGCCGAAGGTTGTTATTGCTTTAGTTCCTGGTTGGGCAGCTGGTGGTGGTCATTCACTAAACGTGGTTGCTGATCTTTCTATTGCTTCTAGTGAGCATGCAAGATTCAAGCAGACCGATGCTGATGTTGGTTCATTTGATGCTGGATACGGTTCTGCTTATCTTGCTCGTCAGGTTGGGCAGAAGTTTGCAAGAGAGATCTTCTTCCTAGCCCAAGAGTATTCAGCTCAGCGTGCCTATGAGATGGGTGTTGTGAACGCTGTCGTTCCTCATGCTGAACTTGAAGTTAAAGGTGTTGAGTGGGCTAAAGAGATTTTGACTAAGTCACCACAATCAATTCGTCTATTGAAATATGGAATGAACATGATTGATGACGGTCTAGTAGGTCAGCAACTCTTTGCTGGTGAAGCTACTCGCATGGCTTATGGAACAGATGAAGCTAATGAAGGAAAAACTAGTTTCTTAGAAAAAAGAGCACCGGACTGGTCTCCATTTCCTTGGCACTTCTAAAACATGAGTCAAATACCAGTAAGAGTTATTCCAGCTAATGATGTAGTTGCTGCATTACTTGCTCTAAGTGATGCTCTTGCAGGTACGTGTGCAGTGTTTATTTCACCTAGAGAAGTAAATGGTGAAAAGGTAACTGTTGAAGGTATCCCTGAGTTTGTTGATTCAAACACTGCAGTAATTGTTGAAAGCAGTGGATCAACTGGAACACCTAAAAGAATCAGCATCAGTGCTAAAGCACTGATAGCTAGTGCTAAAGCGACTGAAGAATACTTTGGAACACAAGGTCAGTGGCTTCTAACTCTGCCTATTAACTACATTGCAGGAATCCAAGTTCTTGTTAGATCCATACTTTCTGATGTTCCTCCTATTCAGATGAACACAGCAGTTCCTTTTACTCCTGAAGCTTTTGCTCTGTCTTCAACACTTCTAACAGCGGATGCTAAGTTCACATCACTAGTTCCAACTCAACTAATTAGATTGCAGCAGCTTGCATCTCAAGATCCATTCCTTGTGAAGCTACTGCAGCGCTTCAAGGCAATCCTTGTTGGCGGCCAGGCAACAAGCCCTGAAGTACTTGAGTTCTTTAGGGATAAGGGCATCAACGTAGTTGAGAGCTATGGCATGGCTGAGACTAGTGGGGGCTGCGTCTATAACGGGCAAGCACTTAGTGGGGTTGAAATAAAGCTTGTTGGTGAAGGAACAGTAGCTATCAGGGGAGATGTTCTAGCTAATGATGTTGCTAGTGAAGGTGGCTTCCTAGTGACTCAAGACATGGGTGAGTTCAATGAACAAGGACTACTTCGTATCCTTGGCAGAGCAGATCGAGTAATCATCTCTGGTGGCTTGAAGATGAGCCTAGATAGCGTTGAAGCGGTAGCGGCTAGTGTGCCAGGTGTAGTTGAAGTTGGAGCAACTGCTGTTAGTTCAACTGAATGGGGAGAGCGTGTTGGGATTGCTTATGTTGGTTCTCCTGAGGTAGCGGACTACATCGCCAAGGCGGTGTTTGAACAACTAGGAATAGCCGCTAAACCAATTAGGGTTATTCGAGTTGATAGGTTGCCAAGGTTAGCTAACGGCAAAACAGATTTGATTACGTTGAGACAAATATTTAGTGAAGGTATCTAATGAGTGATTTGAAGTTATGGATTAAAGGAGCAAGGCTCAGAACTCTTCCTTTAGCTGTTGCACCAATCTTGATTGGAGCAGGAACTGCTCAACTAGCAGGAAAGTTCAACCTAGGTTACGTGCTTCTAGCATTAGCTGTTGCTCTGTTTCTTCAGATCGGTGTGAACTACTCAAATGACTACAGTGATGGCATTAGAGGAACTGATGACAATAGAAAAGGCCCAGCTCGTCTAACCGGTGGAGGATTTGTTCCACCTAAGAAAGTTAGAAATGCAGCATTTGCTTCCTTTTCTGTTGCAGCTGTATTTGGTTTAGTAATTACTGTTCTTACTCAGCAGTGGTGGTTTGTAGCTGTTGGTGTTGTTTGTATTTTGGCAGCGTGGTTCTATACCGGAGGTAAGAATCCTTACGGCTATGCAGGACTTGGTGAAGTTATTGTCTTTATCTTCTTTGGGCTAGTAGCAACTATTGGTACCGATTACATCCAGACTCTTGAGATTACTTTCTTGAGTGTTCTAGGTGGAGCTGCTGCTGGATGTTTTGCAACCGCAGTGCTTCTCATTAACAACATCAGAGACATTGAAACAGATCGTCTAAGTGGCAAGAAGACTCTTTCAACAAGAATTGGTAAGACTGCATCCTTAGTGTTGTTTGTGATGTTGACCTGGGCACCATTCACACTGGTTGCTCCACTATGGCTAGTTGCTCCTGCAGCTTTTGTTGTGAATTTGTTTATTCTGCCTGTGCTAATCATCAACGTGATTGCTGTTTCAGCGAAGAGCCCTAAAGATCAGATATTGGCTTTGCAGCTAACTAGCTACAC
>CANLCU010000050.1 GCA_947489135.1 Micrococcales bacterium | reverse complement strand
ACCATCAACAGGAACTTCTTCCCCGTTAGCTGGCATTGGCTCCATCAAACCTCTTGCACAAACATCTGTTCCATCTTCTGTGGTCCAGCATGAATCAATTGGCTTGACGTCAACACTTTCTTCAGGTGTCTCAATTGGTTCGCATGTGTACATAGGATCCGGGAATTCACCTTCAACAGCTACATACCCTTCCGCACATGATGTAGCCATGCTTGGGCTAGCTGCTGTTGTTAGGAAGCCTGCAGCGAATAGAGCTACGATTGCAATCTTTGAAATCTTCATGTTTGTCCTTCTGTCTCTGTAACTAGTTAATGTCAGTTACTTAGCGTTTCTGACACTTTTGCTTTTAAAGCAAAATCAACTTGCTACTTATTTCTAGCCTAAAGGAGTTTTAGTAACATTTGGGTTGAGTTAAACTGGGAATCCACCTAATTTTCCACAGAAAGCAGCCATGCCAGAAGACAGACTTATTTGGTCCGAAGAGTTCTCTAGTGGAGAAGGATCAGCTCCAGATCCAAAGGTTTGGGGTAGAGATCTAGGTGATGGAACATCCCACGGGATACCTGGTTGGGGAAACAATGAACTTCAGGTCTACACAGCAGAGAATGCCTTTGTTAATGCTCAGGGTCAGTTAGAGCTAGAAGCACAGCGAGTAACTGACGGTTCAGCAGGAGAGGCCTATTACGGTCCAGCAGAGTGGACAAGTGCAAGGTTGGTTACCAAGAACAAACTGCACTTCCAGTACGGCAGATTAGCCATCAAAGCCATGGTTCCAGCAGGAGCAGGCCTATGGCCGGCATTCTGGATGCTAGGCGACACAATGGATACCGAAGGCTGGCCTTTAGCTGGCGAGATAGACATTATGGAGTGGGTTGGCAAGGCTCCTCTAGAGGCTCTTGGAACCCTTCATGGCCCTGGCTACTTTGGAGATCATGGTTGTGGCGGGAAGCTAGTTTTTGATGAAACTTTGGCTGGTGAATGGCATGAGTTCTCAATCAACTGGAGACCAGGGCAGATTAGTTGGTTTGTGGACGATAAAGAGTACTTCTCAGCAACTCCTGAGAGCGTAGCCCCAAACAAATGGGTCTACGACCACCCTTTCTACATCCTTCTAAACTTGGCAGTTGGCGGCAATCTTGGAGGTCCTTTGGATCCCGAACTGCCTGATTCCAACAAACTGCTGGTGGAATACGTCAGATTCTATGAATTTGAGGGCTTTGGTGAACTCTTTGAAAAATAGCCTGACAAACTGCGGAGAGTTCGTGCATGTTCCCGATTATGTGTATAAAGTGTGTATTGGATGCAAGTGCATGGGGCTTCAAGGAGCAGGTAAGAAACACTAAATGGTTCAAAAGCAATCAGCAGAAAACATTCAATCAGCTTGGAACTGGTTCGTATCTAAGTACGAAGCAAGAGGCTACAAGTCCCTAAACCAGTTCGCAATCGCCACAGGAATGCAGAAGTCCAGCTTGAGCAGATATTTCCACCTAGAGCGAGAGATCCCATCTGGCACAGTTGGAAGACTTTGCCAAGAACTAAAGGTATCTCCAGAAGAGCTTCTAAAGGCTGTTGGAGCGTTAGGTTGGCCGGCTAAGCCTAAGCGCAACCGCGGATAAGTAGATTCCTGCCAATAGGCACAACAGCCCGGCAGTAGTCAGGGTCTGACCAGAGACGCACGACATGCTCAAATAGTTCTGGCTTCAGGTGCAGCTTACAGTTTTCACTAAATTCATCGACTCTTTGACCCATTTGAATGGTGATACGAGGTCTGTCGAGCTCAATCTCGGTCTCAACGCTGTCTACTCGAGGCTTTTTCTGCGGAAGAATCTCTATTTGAATATCGCCCCAAGGCTCTAAAGCCACTGGCTTGCGGTCGATCTTTATCTCTGGGCCCGCCGGCCAAGCAGCATCTAGATGTTCAATTAGCTCAGGATTGAGAATCTCTTTGAAATTCTCTTGGAAGTCAGATTTCAGAGGCCCCAATTTCAACCCCGCTGGAACAAGAATCTTCATTACTTTCGGCTCAGGCCAGGCTACTTTGATCTTTCCAGCAGCGGGTGTCTCGAACGATGTTACGGTCTCCCCACGTGATAACAGAACCTCTGTATTCATGCCCACCTATAACTTAGAGCTCTAATATCCCCGATTGGAAACATCTGAAACATTCTAAGGTCTGGCACCGACATTGACGGAGATATAGGCGTTATTTCGACTGTTTAGAGTCGTGCGAGAATGATTACATGACTAATACAACTCACATCGCAACCCTAAACACTAACCACGGAGCCATAAAGATCAATCTTTTCGGCCTAGACGCCCCAGTTACAGTTGCCAACTTCGTTGGCCTGGCTGATGGCACTAAAGAGTGGACTGACCCTCGCACAGGAGCTAAGCACACAGACAAGCCCCTATACAACGGCGTTATCTTCCACCGCATCATTCCTAACTTCATGATTCAAGGTGGAGACCCAACAGGAACTGGAATGGGTGGGCCTGGTTACAACTTCAAGGATGAAATCAGCGAGCAGAACTTCAACGAACCTTACAAGCTAGCAATGGCTAACGCAGGACCGGGAACCAATGGTTCTCAGTTCTTCATCACTGTCGCAGATACTTCATGGCTATATGGCAAGCACACAGTCTTTGGTGAAGTAGCAGACGATGCTTCTAAAGAAGTAGTTGACAAGATTGCTGCAGTTAAAACTGGAGCTCAGGATAAACCACTAGAGCCAGTTGTAATTGAGAGCATCTCAATCGAAACAGTTGCGGCGTAGTGTCAGAACTTTCAACTTATTGTTACAGACACCCCGATCGCGAGACCGGGGTGTCTTGTCAACGCTGTGACAGATTCATTTGCGTTGATTGTTCATCACCAGGAGCAATAGGTTTTCTTTGTCCTGAAGATGCAAAAGACAGAGTCAAGATTAAAAAAGCTACATTTCAAAAATCTCTGGTTAGTTCCGCACCAATAACTTTCATTCTTATCGCCATAAACATATTGGTTTTTGTCGCTCAACTTCTTAGTCCAGAGTTTGACTACTTTATTGGTTATTCAAACGCACCTTTTGATCCTGACAATTCTTTGGCGCAGATTCTCATGTCAAGCTTTGCTCATTCAACATCAAGCTTCACCCATATCCTCTTCAACATGTATTCACTGTTTGTATTAGGAACTTTGCTTGAACCAATGCTTGGCAAGATTCGATTCCTAACTCTCTATGCATTCTCAATATTTGGTGGGGGGTTAGGGTTTCTGATCCTCTCAACACAGTTCGGCAGCGTAGTCGGAGCAAGCGGTGCAGTCTTTGGTTTGATGGGTGCGTACTTAGTCTTCTTGATTGTCATGAAACTAAATGCAGGACAGATGTATATCATCATCGGACTTAACTTAGTTTTAGGATTCCTACCCGGCATTGCTTGGGAAGCTCACGTTGGTGGACTAGTTGTTGGTGCAGCCGTCGGATATGTTTTGGTTGCCACAAGAAATCGAGCAAAGCAAACTGCTCAAACTGTTGCTCTAGTTGGAATAGGTATAGCTCTATTTGTGGTTTGGTTTGTTGCTAATGCACCGCTAGGAATTGTGTACTACTAATTACTTCCAGCGGGTTAATAGACCGAACCCAACCATCATTAGACCGAAGCCTACGATGATGTTTCCTGCACCTAGGTTGATTGGTGTTCCTGAACCTAGAGGGTAGACAGTCTGGCTGATGTAGTAAACCATGATCCAAACAAGTCCCACGATTAGGAAAGTAAGAGTTACCGGTAGGAACCAAGCAGGGTTCCCTTCCTTGCTCTTAGTTACCTTGACAGAGTCAGGAGCGGTTGGCTTAGCTGGACGCTTAGGAAGCTTTGAGGTTTTCTTTTCGATATCAGACATTCCACAATTCTATTACGAGGCGGGCCTTGGCAAGTTAGTCTTGAATCCTTATGGTTAAGATTTTGGTCCTAGATAACTACGACTCCTTTGTTTATACGCTGAATGGCTACCTTCAGCAGCTTGGTGCTGAAACAGAGGTGCTTCGTAACGATGTCGTGACCGAGGCCGAGCTACCAGATCTATTGGCTAAATATGATGCCGTATTGATTTCCCCAGGACCTGGAACACCAGGCGATGCTGGATTGAGTGTCCCAACAGTAAAACTGGCCTTGAAGTCAGGTCAACCAATCTTTGGTGTTTGTTTAGGTCATCAGGCAATTGCCGAGGCTATGGGAGCAACTGTTACAAGCGCTGAAGAACTTATGCACGGTAAAACCAGTCAGGTATTCCACGATGACAGTTTGGTTTATAAGGATGTTCCTGAACCTTTCACCGCAACTAGATATCACTCACTAGCCGTAGTTGCTAACACTGTTCCAGAAGATCTAGTTGTTACTAGCAAGACTGCAGGGGGAGTCATTATGGGTCTTCAACACAAAACACTTCCTATTTATGGAGTGCAGTTCCATCCTGAATCAGTTCTTACCCAAGGCGGATATCAGATGCTTGGCAACTGGTTGGAGTCTCTAGGACTTAAAGGTGCGGCTGAAAAAGCTAAGAAACTTAGCCCACTAGTAAATCTTTAGTTAGGCACACACTCAAGTGTCAGAACAATTGTTTGCATCTGAGCCTGGGTTCCCGCAGAAATTGACTGAGCAATGACAACATTTCCGGCAGTTCCACCTGCTTCTTGGCAGCTCACTTCAATGTCCGTCTCTACTGTGTAACCAATCTGAGGAGAAGTGAGCTGAGCGGTAGCGTCGCTCTTGTCTAGGTTCACAACATCTGGAACTAGAACACTTCCTGTCGAAAGAACTAGATTCACTACAGTTCCAGCAGTCACCTGAGTGTTTGCAGCCGGTTCGGTGGACAAAACCATGTTCTCAGGAACTGTTGGTGAATCACCTAGAGTGATTGATCCAAGAGTTAATTTTGCATTAGTGATTGCCATTAACGCGTCCTGCTCAGTCATACCTGAGACATCAGGCATCAGAGATAACTCTTGACCTGAAGAAACTAGAACAGTAATTGTTGTCTTGGCACCAACTTGTTCACCAGCAGGCGGATCAGTTGAAATAACTGTTCCTGCAGGAACTGTGCTGCTTACTTCTAGAGCTTTTAGCACTAGAAGATCCTGAGCTGTGAGAGTAGCAACTGCTTCGTCATAAGTTTTACCAACTACATCTGAAACAGTGATCTTGGTGTCAGTATTTCCATTGAAGGAAATAAGAGCTGCACCACCTGCAATAAGCCAAATAACTAGTCCAACAACTAGAACAGCAATACCGCTACCAACACCCCATAGCAAACCAGTTGAAGGCTTGTCCTGCTTTGGTTTAGTCAGAACTCGGGTTTGTTTCTCATCTTCTTCAAGGCCTGCATCAAAGCCCAACATAGAGAAGCTATCTTCATATATTTCAGCTGGTTCATTTTCTTGAACGTCAGCAACTCTAGTTACAGGCGAGGTTGCTTCTTCATTTGCTGAGTTCAATAGTTCAGCAAACGGATCCACTTCAGGAACGACAACAGTTGGAGCAGCATCAACAATCGGTTGAAGAGGAGCTGTTGGTGGCTGTGCTCCATCTTCAAAGATGTCAACAGCTTTACCAGTAACAGCAGCAGCAAGAGCAGTTCTGAATTCTTCTGCAGACTGGAAACGTGCATTCTTATCTTTAGCCAAAGCCTTCATAACTACTGAATCAATAGCTGCAGAGATGTTTGGGTTAACAAGTGATGGAGCAGGTGCAGTTTCACTTACGTGTTGGTAAGCAACAGAGACTGCAGTTTCTCCTGTGAAAGGCGGTTTGCCGGTGAGCATTTCATAAAGCAATACGCCGGTCGAGTAAAGATCAGTTCTTGAATCTACTGTTTCACCTTTAGCTTGTTCTGGTGAGAAGTATTGAGCAGTACCAACAATTCCATTGGTGTGAGCAAGAGTTGCTGAAGAATCACTTACCGCTCTAGCAATACCAAAGTCCATAACCTTGACTGCGTTTGACTGAGTAATCATTACGTTGGCAGGCTTTATGTCTCTGTGAATAACTCCAGCTGCATGAGAGAACTCAAGAGCAGTAAGAATCCCAGTTGCATAGAAAATAGCTTCTTGCTGAGTTAGTTTTCTTTGACGAAGAATGTCTCTAAGCACTTCACCGGTTACTAGTTCCATAACGATGTATGGAAGGTGTCTCTCAACACCATACTCATCAAGAGTTACTTCATCACCAGCATCGTAGACACGAACAATAGTTGGGTGAGCCATACGAGCAGATGCTTGAGCTTCCTGGCGGAAACGAATTTCAAAACTTGAGTCAGCAGCAAGATCAGATTTCAGAAGCTTGATAGCGACAGTTCTGCCAAGACGGGTGTCAATTCCTGAGTGAACCTCAGCCATGCCACCGCGACCAATTAGTTCGCCAAGCTCATAACGGCCAGCGATGATGCGCTTACTCTCGCTCATTCATCGCTCCAATCTGTATTCGACAACTCTTCAAGTTTATCTTCGCTTTGGGAAAGCAAACTT
>CANLCU010000049.1 GCA_947489135.1 Micrococcales bacterium | reverse complement strand
GCGCTGAAGACAGCTATGACAAACAAGGTGCTGGCGACCAAGGCATCATGTTTGGTTTTGCCTGTGATGAAACTAAAGACTTGATGCCACTACCGATCAAAATAGCTCATTCACTCTCAGAGCGTCTGGCGAAGGTTAGACACGAAGGTCTAGTTGACTTCCTCCGACCTGATGGAAAGACCCAGGTAACTATCGGTTATGAGGGTGACCGTCCAGTTTCTGTCCAAACTGTCGTGGTCAGTACCCAACACAATCCTGGTGTTTCACAAAGAGATGTCAGCTCTGCTGTTGATCAGTTCGTTATCTCTCCGGTTCTTGAATCATTCGGTTTTGATGCCTCAGAGAGCAAACTTTTGATTAACCCAACAGGTAACTTCGTTATTGGAGGACCTCAGGGGGACGCTGGCCTGACTGGTAGAAAAATCATCATTGATACCTATGGCGGTTATAGCCGTCACGGCGGCGGTGCGTTCAGTGGAAAGGATCCATCAAAAGTGGATCGATCTGCTGCATACGCGATGCGCTGGGTTGCTAAGAACCTAGTTGCAGCTGGTTTTGCTACTAAAGCAGAAGTCCAGGTTGCCTACGCCATTGGTGTGGCAAGACCGGTTGGAGTTTATGTTGAGTGTTTTGGGACCAACACGATTGATAACGCTCTTATAGAAAAGGCTGTGTCAGAGGTATTCGATCTAAGACCTCGGGCGATTATCGACTCACTAGACCTTCTAAGACCAATTTATGGGTTGACCTCAACGTACGGCCACTTCGGCCGAGACTTACCAAACTTCACTTGGGAGAGAACCAACAAGGTTGCTGATTTACTCTCATTCGCAGGTATGTAATGCCTGTAGTCGCCAAAGTTAGATTCAGCTCTCCACTTCCTCAGTTGGACAAAGAGTTTGACTACTTGGTACCTGATGAACTAATAGCAACAATACGTTTTGGTCAACTTGTCGAAGTTCCTTTTGGTTCAGGTGGCAAAGCTAAGACTGGCATTATTTGTGAAGTAAGTTCTGTAGAGCACCCAAGAGAGAAATTGCTTTCGATTAGTTCATTAGTTTCTCCTCTAGTTGTCTTCACAGAAGAGCAATTGGAACTTTGCAAAGCTGTAGCTCATAGGCAAGCAGGAACTGTTGGTGAACTGATTGCTTCCGCTGTTCCTAAGAGATTTGTAAGAGTGGAATCTAAGTCTCTAGTCAAAGATTCAAACATTCCTAATAAATCTAGACTTGAGTCCTATTCCTTGGCTGAAGCTCTCAAGAGTAATTCAAGACTCTACTTTCAGCCCCAGCTCTTTGATGGTGGCGAAGCACTGCCTGATTGGGCTGCTAATTTCGTCGCAGCTTGTTATGCGGAACTAGATCAAGGCAAGAGTTCGCTAGTAGTTTTGCCGGACTACGCAGAACTGGCAAAGTTCGAACGTGCCCTCACACAACTTGGTTTGATAGAAATGGCTAATAGGCATTCAAGCTCAGACACTGGCTCAGTCCGGTACGCAAACCACCTTAGTTCGATAGGTTCGATCTCGATCAATTATGGTCTTCGCAGTGCAGCATTCTCTCCGGCTAAGAATCTTGGACTCATTTTGCTCTGGGATGACGGTGACGAATCGCACATAGAGCAGTCATCTCCATACTGGAATTCGCGCGAGGTTCTCCTGCAGAGAGCTGAATTGGAGAAAGTAAAGATTGTCCTAGCTTCACACTCACCAAGCACTGAAGTTATCCGTCTTATAGAGATCAAACATCTTGTACCTCTCTTAAGCGAAATGAAGGTACCTCCTGTCCTGATAACTGAGCTTATAGATCGCTTAGATTCACAAACCTTCGCGTTGATCAGAAATACTCTCAAGGACAGCAAACCTGTTCTAGTTCAAATCGCAAATGCGGGATGGGCGAGTGCGTTAGTTTGTGTTGGTTGTAAGGAACTTAGAATATGTTCTAACTGTTCCTCTTCAATCTGGGTAGACCCTTCCGGCAAAATGCGATGCAGATCTTGTAAGTCAAACATTGAGACAACAGCTTGCACTTGTGGAAAAACATCGACGAGACCGACCAAACTCGGTGCTTCTGCTTTTACCAGTCAAATGGTTCGAAGCTTTCCGGATGCGAATGTTGTTCACTCCAATGGTGAGAACCGCCTTCTGAATGTAAAGAGTGGACCTCTCTTGATAGTTGCTACACCTGGGGCTGAACCAGAAGTGGAGGGTGGCTACGCGTGTGTTGTTATTGCCGATGCTCCTAGCATGGTTGGTTCACCACGGCTTAGGGCTTTAGAGCAAAGCCTTGGAAAGTGGGCGAACGCTATTTCGCTAGCCAATCCTTCTGCCTCAATTGTTTTCACGGGGCTAAAAGGAGATCTGGCAGAGCAAATGAATCATTTAGGTTTCTACAATGCTGTAGCCGAGGATTTCAATGATCGAAAAGACCTAGGTTTACCTCCACTAACTCGCATAGCTTCGATAACTTCCACTAATCCAACTGATCACCAGCGACTTATTGAACTTGTCAGAAGTAAATTGGACTTGGAAAAGGTCAGGGAACTAGGGGTTACTCAAGAGAACACCTTGGTACTTGATTATTCCTATTCAATTGGCTTGGAGCTAGCCGACTTGTTGAAGGATCTGACCCTTAAGCTTTCTACAACGAGCAAGTCCAAGAAGCCTGGGGAACGCGTTTATCGCATCAACATGGATGATGGCAAAGTAATCTAGAAGGCGATGAGAATACTTTTTGCTGGAACACCTTCAACTGCGGCTGATGTCCTTGAAGGCCTTATCTCACCAGGTCACGAGATCGTCGCTGTTCTAACTCGAGAAGATTCTCCAGTTGGGCGAAAGAAGATTCTCACTCCTTCTGCCGTTGCTGAGGTTGCCGAAGCACATGGCTTGCCAACTATCAAAGCCAACAAAGTCAATTCGGAAGTGTTAGCTGGTATCTCTAAGCACCAAATCGATCTAGCGATTGTTGTGGCTTACGGAGTTATCCTGCGAAGTGATGCCTTGGACGCTGTTCCTAAAGGTTGGTTCAATCTTCACTTCAGCAAACTTCCGCACTGGCGAGGGGCAGCACCGGTCCAGCATGCCATTTGGTCGGGGGACAAGGAAACTGCAGTAACCCTATTCAAAATAGACGAGGGGCTTGATACAGGACCTGTACTCGGATTTGCAGAGACCGTCATTGAACCAGACGAAACTTCAGGAGAGCTTCTAGGGCGGCTTAGCTCTATCGGCGTTACATTACTTAATCAGGAGTTACCCAAGCTTTACGCTGGGACATTCAACTTGTCCGAGCAGCAAGGTGCAGTAACTTTAGCTCCAAAAATTCAGCGCGCGGATGCTCGAATCAACTTCACCTTAACTTCCAAGGAAGTTGAGAATCTAGTTAGGGCCATGAATCCAGAACCAATGGCTTGGTGCGAACTATCGGGAGATCCTCTTCGTGTTTTACGAGCACGAGCTGTACAAGGACTTTTTGCTATAGGACCTGGCGAGGTGCTGGTTCAAGACGACCTGGTTCTCGTTGGTTGTGGGTCTGAGTCCGCTCTTGAGCTAATAGAGGTTCAACCAGCTTCAAAGACACCTATGTCAGCAAAGTCATGGATGAATGGGCAATCGGCAAAAGTGGTACTTGAGTGAGAGTGCCGATATCATCCAGAAGTGTTGCACTCGATTTACTTAACAAAGTAACTTTCGAAGACAGTTACGCCAATCTAGTTATGCCTTCACTTTTGGAAGAGGCGAAACTTAACACAAGAGACTCCGCGTTAGCTCAAGAGTTGGCATTTTCAACAATCAGGTGGCAGCTGACCTATGACTTCATTTTGGGACAGGTTAGTTCTCGACCTGTCAACGAGATAGACGCGATCGTTTTGAATGCCCTTCGCTTGGGTTGTCATCAACTTCTCAAGATGCGAATCCCTCCACACGCCGCAATTAATGAAACGGTGAACCTAATTAGGGCAGTTGTTGGTGAAAAGGCTGTTGGTTTCGCTAACGGATGTTTAAGAAGAGTCAGTGAAAAGTCGTTCGATCAATGGATAGACATTGCTGAGCAGAAAGCGAAGTCCAAGACTGAGTTTCTCTCTATCCATTACAGCCATCCTGAATGGATTGTTAGAGCGCTAACTCAATCTCTCACCGTTGATGGAATGGCTGATCAGATTGAGGATTTGCTTGCAACCGACAACCATCCAGCTTTTGTGAATCTTGTTGCGCTTCCTGGTCTATCTGAAGTATCCGATTTCACAGATGAACACGTACGCGCAAACACGTTCAGTCCATTCGGATTCTCAATTGAGTCCGGTAATCCTGGCGACATAGTTGAGGTTAGAACTGGATTGGCCCGAGTTCAGGATGAGGGATCACAAATTGCAGCTATGGCATTGGTGGCCTTCAAAGACGTGGAGCATAATGAGAAGTGGCTTGACATGTGTGCAGGTCCTGGTGGTAAGGCGGCATTGCTGGCAGCTTTAGCTAGCGAATCCAAAGCTCATCTCGTTGCCAACGAAGTGCAAGAGCATAGAGCCAAGCTTGTGTCTAATGCACTGCGACCATTTAGCGATGTTGTAGTGAGTGTTATAGATGGAAGAACTATCGGAGATCTTCAGCCTGAGACATATGACCGAATTATTGTTGACGCCCCTTGCAGTGGTTTAGGTGCTCTAAGGCGACGCCCTGAAGCTCGTTGGAGAAAGTCCTCTGAAGACCTGAAAACCTTGACTCAGCTTCAGTTCGAATTACTTGAGAGCGCTAGTAAGGCCTTGAAAAAGGGCGGTGCATTGCTCTATGTGACATGTTCACCACATTTATCTGAAACAACAGCAATCATCGATAAGGCACAAAGGGTTCTTGGAATGAAGGTTTTAGACCTTACAACCCAGTTAAACAGCAAGATTATGGACAATACTTTGCCTACTGGGCGTAAGACAGTTCAGCTTTACACCCATCGTGACAATACAGATTGTATGTTCATGGCCATGCTCACCAAGGACTAGTAGGGAATAGGCTTAACTCATGACAATGAGAATTCAACCGAGCATTCTGAGCGCTGACTTCGTCAACTTCGAGAGCGAGTTTTCGACAATCTCGGCAGCCGATGGAATACACGTAGATGTTATGGATGGACATTTTGTGCCAAACATGACTTTTGGTCTAGGAATGGTCAAAAGAATGCAGGAGATCAGCTCTTTGCCGCTTGATGTTCACCTAATGATTGAGAATCCAGAACATTGGGCTGTGTTGTATGCCGGAACTGGCGTTTTCTCAACAACTATTCATTTCGAGGCCTCTTCTGACCCTGTAGCAACAGCTAAGGCAATCAGGGCCACAGGTTCTAGGGCTGGACTATCTATCAAGCCGAACACACCAGTTTCCGAGATTAAAGACCTTCTTGAGCACTTTGATCAAGTGTTGGTTATGTCTGTAGAGCCTGGTTTTGGGGGACAAGCGTTCATGCCCGCTGCTCTTGAGAAGATTTCCACTCTTCGTAAGCTTGTCGACTCTAAGAACCTTTCTACTTGGATACAGGTCGATGGAGGCATAGATTTAGCCACTATTGCTTTGGCTGCCTCTGCTGGAGCGGACACTTTCGTAGCAGGAAGCTCCGTGTTCAATAGCGCTGACAGGAATTCAATGATTGACCAACTACGCAGTACTGCTCAATCCGCTGTTCCTTCTTTCTAGTTTCACTTGTAAAATACATAAATGAAGACCTTCGAATCTCTATTTGCTGAGATACAAACCAAAGCCAGCTCACAAGCTGTTGAATCCAACACTCGCAACCTCCTTGACCAGGGCGTTCATGCGATTGGGAAGAAGGTTGTTGAAGAGGCTGCTGAAGTTTGGATGGCTGCTGAGTATCAATCAAAGGAAGATTTGGCCCTCGAGATCAGTCAACTCATCTACCACCTTCAGGTGCTCATGGTGGCTAAAGACCTCTCTATTGCAGATCTAGAGGAGCGTTTTTAATGTCGATGCTCAGAGTTGCTGTCCCAAATAAGGGAATACTTGCTGAATTTGCGACAGAGATGCTTGCTGAAGCTGGGTACGCTGTGCGCAAAGACAGCAAGACCTTGCGTGTAGTTGATTCCAACAACAACATCGAGTTCTTCTACTTACGACCAAGAGACATAGCCACCTATGTTGGCACAGGCGCTCTTGACCTAGGCATTACAGGCCTTGATTTGTTGATGGACAGTCGTTCAACCGCTGTCCGTGTAGCGAATCTTAACTTCGGTCAATCTACCTTTACTTTTGCTGGCGTCATCGGTGAATTCAAGTCCATTGATGAGATAGCCGGAAAGAGAGTGGCAACCGCTTACGGAAACATTGTTGAAGATTATCTAAGAGACAAGAATATCAAAGCTTCTGTCATCCGTCTTGATGGTGCTGTTGAAACAGCAGTCAGTCTTGGTGTAGCAGATCTAATTGCAGACGTAGTTTCAACAGGTAACACTTTAAGACAAGCTGGCTTGGAACCATTCGGTGAAGTAATACTTGACTCGTCTGCATACCTAATTGCAAACTCTTCAAGTGTTGATAAGCACTCTGCGCTTCTGAGACGACTAAACGGTGTTGTGGTTGCTAGAGAGTACGTCATTTTTGATTACGACTGCCCAGCTGAATTAATTGACAAGGCATCGCTAGTTACTCCAGGTATCGAATCACCTACAGTTTCACCAACTAAAGATCCAAACTGGTTGGCTGTTAGAGCATTGGTACTTCGCAGTGAGACTAATTCCAAGATGGACGAACTTTACGACATAGGCGCTAGAGCTATTCTCGTAAGCGCTATTCACGCAGCAAGAATATA
>CANLCU010000048.1 GCA_947489135.1 Micrococcales bacterium | reverse complement strand
CTAAACACCGTTTACATCGGAATCATTACATCTGTCGCTTCAGTATTCATCAGCGCTCTTGCTGCATACGCATTCTCAAGACTCAGATTCAAGGGAAGAAGACCTGGTCTTCTAGCTTTGATTCTTATGCAGATGTTCCCATCCATTCTTGGTCTAGTTGCGATCTTCAGCTTGATGAGCGACATCGGACAGGTATATCCACAGATTGGTTTGAACACCCAGCTTGGTTTGATCCTTGTTTACACAGGTGGAGCTCTTGGTGTTGGTACTTACCTAATGTATGGATTCTTCAACACCGTGCCAAAGGAAATCGATGAGGCAGCAACCATTGATGGTGCTTCTCACGCAAGAATTTTCTTCACAATCATCTTGAGACTGGTTGCACCTGTTCTAGCAGTGCAGATGCTGCTTAGCTACATTGGTGTCACCAGCGACTACATCTTGGCTTCTATTCTGCTTACAGACCCTAATCAGCTAACGCTTGCTACAGGCCTTCAGCAGTTTATTAGCGACCCTTACTCTAAGGACTGGTCGATGTTTGCCTCAGGTGCTGTGCTGTCAGCTATTCCAAGCGTGATCCTGTTCCTCTTCCTGCAGAGATACATCACTTCAGGACTAACAGGTGGAGCGGTTAAGGGTTAGTAATAAGCTCTCTAGGGCTTTACTTACGGTTCAAACTTGTTCGAAAAAGTTAGAGTAGCTAGCCGCGTTCGTTTAGATAGCAAACTCCGCAGAGCGACTCGTAGGTCACTTCTACGCCGTCAATTGCCACTTGGTCACCTTCAAAGATGAACTCGCCGTCAAACTTACGTCCGTTGAACATAGCTTTGCGGCCACAGCGACATATGGTCTTAAGTTCTTCTAGAGAGTGAGAAAGCTCCATCAATCGAATTGAACCTGGGAAACCAACAGTCAGAAAGTCTGTTCTAATCCCATAGGCAAGTACTGGAACTCCGTCTAATACTGCTAGTTCGAAGGCTTGGTCAACCTGTTCTCTGGTCAGGAACTGAGCCTCATCAATCAGCAGACAAGCTAGGTTTTTGATGCCAGGGATGATTAGTCCGTTGTTTGCATATTCGTGAGCAAGATCTCTAAGGTTTGATTCCGGTGTGACAAGGAAGTCAACGTGTCTATCAACACCGAGTCTGGAAACGATAGTTGAGTCACCCTTGGTGTCAACAGCAGGCTTGGCTATCAGAATCTGCTGGCTACGCTCTTCGTAGTTGTGGGCAACCTGCAACAAAGCGGTGCTCTTACCGCTGTTCATAGCTCCATAACGGAAGTAAAGCTTTGCCATTAGTAGCCTTTCTGGGCCTGTTTCGTATCTATAACTATGCTAGCCAGCAACAGTGTAGGAACCGTGTTCATCTGCCCTTGTTTGGATGACATTTGAAGCGCCTAGCAGGGGAGTGGTTTCAGTGGTCAAGAAGTAAGCCCGCCAAATTACTCTGACGGGCTTACTTCTTGAGAATCTACTTATCTGACTCGATGGCCTTCTGCACCTGAGCTTCTAGCTCGTGTGCATGGTGTCTAGCCTGTTCGATTTCAGTCTTTGTTGCAGGAGTAATGCGGTCCTGGAAGTAGAAGCGTGAGAGAGAAGATCTAACTCTCGCTCCGAGAGTAATCTTTCCTTCGGCATTAGGTCTAGCAAGAGTCGGTTGGTAATCCTTGAAGTCAACAAGCTTGTATAGCTCGTACTCATCAAGAGGCTCGTGTACTTCAATGTATTCACCGTGAGGAAGTCTTACGATACGCCCTGATTCACGACCGTGGATAGCAACTTCCTTGTCCTTGCGCTGAAGAGCTAGACAGATTCGCTTAGTGACGATGAATGCAACTACTGGAAGAACCAGCAATGAAATCTGCATAGTTACAAGTACCTGGTTCAAGTTCATCTTGAAGTGGGTAGCAATCAAGTCCGTGCTCGCACCAGCCCATAGAACCGCATAGAACATCACTCCAGCAGCACCGATAGCGGTTCTGGTCGGAGCGTTACGTGGACGATCTAGCATGTGGTGTTCACGCTTGTCTCCAGTTACCCAGTTCTCAATGAATGGGTAGATAGCTACAAGAGCAAGGAACAACAAGCTCACAGTTAGTGGAATCAAGATGTTCATTGAAACCGTGTATTCACCAATCATGAACTCCATGCCGGTAGGAGCAAGACGGAGGGCTCCATCAAGCCAACCGATGTACCAGTCGGGTTGTGTACCGGCTGAAACAGGGGATGGGTCATAGCCACCATAGTTCCAGATCGGGTTGATGGTGAAGAAGGTTGAAATAACCATGATCACACCGAACACGATGAAGAAGAATCCACCAGCCTTAGCAACGTAAACCGGCATTAGAGGGTAACCAACAATGTTGGTGTCTTTTCTACCTGGACCTGAGAAGTGGGTGTGCTTGTGAATAATCAACATGAACAAGTGCACAGCTAGGAACACAAGAATCAGAGCTGGGATGAGCATGATGTGCAGAGCATACAAACGACCGATGACTACGTGTCCTGGGAACTCTCCACCGAAGAGAAGAGAAGAAATACCCGTTCCAATGAATGGGACACCCTTGATCATTCCGTCGATAATTCTTAGACCGTTACCTGAAAGAAGATCATCTGGAAGTGAGTAACCGGTGAATCCACCAGCCATCGCTAGAACGAAAAGAACGAAACCAACTACCCAGTTCAACTCACGCGGCTTGCGGAAAGCACCAGTGAAGAAGACTCTAAGCATGTGTAGACCAGCGGCAGCTACGAATAGAAGAGCAGACCAGTGGTGGACCTGACGCATGAGCAATCCGCCGCGGACTTCAAAAGTAATGAACAAGCTTGACTCGTACGCCTTTGAAATCATTGCTTCCTTTAGAGGAGCGTAGACACCATCGTACTTGACTATTGCCATTGAAGGGTCGTAGAAAAAAGTAAGGAAAGTTCCTGATAGCAGTAGTACGAAGAATGAATACATCGCAACTTCACCGAGCATGAATGACCAGTGATCAGGGAAGATCTTGCGACCGAATTCCTTAAGAATGCCTGATGCACCAACGCGCTCATCAACGTAGTTCGCAGTGCCAGCTAGGAAAGAGTTCTTCTGAGGTTTAGTTTGAGTAGTCGACATTATTTGACACTCCTATCCCAGAATGATGGACCAACCGGTTCCAAGAAATCACTTTGTGCGACTAGATAACCTTCGCTATCTACAGTGATTGGAAGCTGGGGAAGTGGTCTAGCAGCTGGACCGAAGATAACCTTGCAACCATCGATTAAATCGAATGTTGATTGGTGGCACGGACATAGAAGATGGTGCGTGTGTTGTTCGTAAAGGGCAACAGGGCAACCAACGTGAGTACAAATCTTCGAGTAGGCAACAATACCCTGGTAAGACCAACCCTTACGCTCGTCAGTTTCTTTTAGCTCGCTTGGGTCAACACGAACAAGAAGAACAGCAGCTTTAGCTTTCTCTTCTAAGTAATCTTTCTGCGTTGGGTTTAGACCAGCTGGAATGACTTGGAAAACAGAACCGAGAGTGACATCAGAAGCCTTGATTTCAATTCCTGTTGGGTCCTTAGCAAGACGAGTTCCTGCCTTCCAGAAAGTGTGTCTCAATGAATCACCAGGGTTTGGACCAAGGTCAGCTAACAAGATAATTCCTGGGAATGGGAATAGAGCTAGGGATCCGTACAGGGTTCTGCGAATAAGTTTTCTTCTAGTGAAGCCCGACTCTTGGTTAGCTGCTGCAAGAATTTCTACTGCCGCAGCACGCTTGTCATCTGAACCTCTGACTAGGTGACGCTCTTCAGATACTTCATTGTCTGGCATAAGAGTCTTCGCCCAGTGCACAGCACCAATACCAATACCCATAAGACCTAGAGTCATTCCGATACCTAGGTACATGGTGTTTAGACGAACTGATGAAAGATCTTCCGAGAGAGGGAAGTTGAAGTAAGCCCATAGTGCGAATGCGCTACCGAGCATTGAAAAAGTGAACAGAAGCGCTACTTGTCTAACCGCTGCCTTCTCGTGCTTCACACTCTTGTCAGTCATGCGAACGCGGTGAGGCTCTAGACCAGGGTCAGCAATAGCGTCGCTGTTGACTACACGAAGGCCTAGCTCATACTCATGATCTGAGTAAGAACCTGCTGCGGGTGCAGCTGCCTTGCTTGTTTCTACTTCTTTCGAGTTGTCGCTCATTTAATCTCTCTATTAGTTTGACTTGGCTGCAAGCCAGACGGCGATGATGATAAGTAATCCAAGAAGACCGAACCAAGCAATCAGACCTTCAGATACTGGTCCAAGACTTCCTAGTTCTTCGCCACCAACTGAATCGTTGTTCTGAACGTAAGTCAGGTAGGTGATGATGTCGTTCTTTTGTTCCGGAGTGATGTTTGCATCATTGAAAACTGGCATGTTTTGCGGACCAGTAACCATGGCTTCATAAATTGTTTTTGCAGAAGAATTCATCAAGTGTGGAGCGTACTTACCTTGAGTAAGTGCACCACCTGCACCAGCAGCGTTGTGACACATCGCACAGTTAATTCTGAAAAGTTCTCCACCTGCTGATGGATCGCCATTGGCCTGGAGGTAAGCAGCATCTGGAATTGAAGGACCATCACCTAAAGATCCGATGAACGCGGCCATTGCTGCAATGTCTTCTTCAGTGAACTGAACTGGTTTAACTTCTAGCTGAGGTCCGCTTGCTGCTCCTGGCATACGACCGGTAGAAACCTGGAAGTCTACTGAAGCTTCACCAACACCAATAAGGTTTGGACCGTTCTGAGTTCCCTCTGCGTTCTTACCGTGACATGATGCACAGTTTGCAAGGAAAATCTTTTTACCAAGATCAATCTGTTCTTGAGTGCGAACTACTTCACGATTAGGAGAGACAGCTGCGCTAACAGTTGAATAACCAGTTCCTACAACCAACAGACCAGCAAACATGACAATACCTAGAGCTTTCGGACTGCGTCGCAATCCGTTTATCTTGCGCCTAAGTTGCTTCATTTATAGATTCAGCTCTTTCTTCTCTATTTATTTCAAAACGTAAATGATGAGGAATAGACCAATCCAAACCACATCCACAAAGTGCCAGTAATAGGAGACCACGATTGCAGCTGTTGCCTCTTTGTGACCGAACTTCTTAGCAGCGAATGTTCTACCAATCACGAACAGGAAGGCAATCAAACCACCGGTCACGTGAAGAGCGTGGAAACCTGTAGTCATGTAGAAAGCAGACCCATAGGAATTGCTGGAAAGGCTGACACCTTCACTGATTAGAGTTGCATATTCCCAAACCTGGCCAGCTACGAAAACAGCTCCTAGGACGTAGCTGATGATGAACCACTCAACCATTCCCCATTTGACAGGGGACTTGCCTGTGGATCTAGGCTGCATACGCTCTGCAGCGAACACGCCGAACTGAGCGGTAAATGAAGATGCTACAAGGATCAAAGTGTTGATTAGAGCGAAGGGTACATTGAGAATTGACGCACCTTCAGCCCACATTTCAGGGGCATTGGCTCTCAAGCTGAAATACATAGCAAAAAGGGCAGCAAAGAACATAACTTCGCTGCCAAGCCAGACGATTGTTCCTACAGAAGTAGGGCTTGGGCGGTGAATTTGCGCATGAGCTAGGGGAGCGGTCGACATGGTTTAATACTACCTGTCCAAATCGTTATAAAGGCGTTGTTTCCCTTATCGTGGCGGAGATTTTCGACAGATTTGAAAATTCTGATGGATAAACTAATGGGCATGAATGAAGCACTCACTTGGTCAAGGATCTTGCAAGAGTTACACCGCAAGAATGATCTAACCAAGCCTCAAGCTGTCTGGGCTATGGAGCAGATTATGAGGGGGGAAGCGTCTGAAGAAGACATGGCAGCTTTCCTTACAGCGCTTCGAACCAAAGGTGAAACGCTTGATGAGATTTCAGGTTTTGTAGATGTAATGCTGGCGAATGCTTTGCCTATGCCAATCTCAAATGACGCTATAGACATCGTAGGTACTGGCGGAGATCAACTAGGAACAGTCAACATTTCCACCATGGCAGCAATTGTGACTGCTGCTTGTGGGTATCCAGTTCTCAAACACGGCAGCAGGTCAGCCTCTGGGAAGACTGGGTCTTCAGAGATGCTTGAGGCTCTTGGTATAAAACTGGAACTCACACCAGAGCAATTGAATGAGGTCTTCGAGAAGGCAAACATAGTCTTCTTCTTCGCCCCTAAGTTCCACCCGTCTTTGAAGCACGTAGGACCAACCAGGAAGAAGCTAGGAATACCTACAACCTTCAATTTCCTTGGTCCGTTAGCCAACCCAGCCCAGCCAATTGCCACTGCTCTCGGCGTTGCAAACGCTTCAATGGCCCCATTACTTGCCTCTGAACTGGCTGCAAGAGGCCGAACTGGGCTAGTTTTCAGAGGTTCAGACGGTCTAGACGAGCTAACAACGACCGGTCCAAGCCAGATATGGGTAGTTTTTCAAGGCAAAGTCAGTGAGATTACCTTTGATCCAGCTGATATTGGCATCAAAAGAGCCTCTGTTGAGCAACTTTTGGGCGGAGACGCACAGCAGAATGCAGACGTTGCAAAGGCTATCTTTGGCCTAAATACAGGGTTTGCGGGGGAGAAGGCTCCTATTCAGGACATTGTTGCCCTAAACGCAGCAGCTGGCATCACTGCCTACGAATTGAGCAAATTATCTTCCATTGATCAATTCAACCTAAATGAATCCTTAGCCAAGAACCATGCAACTGCACATCTTGCAATGGAGGATGGCCGAGCGTTAGCGAAGCTGAACCAGTGGGTTGACTTGAGTCAATCCTTCGGGGAGTAGCCGATATGGACGAATAAAACATTACTTGACATAATGTTCATTATCGGCGCATTATCCATAAGGACGACCTAGGCCGAGAACCTGCTCCTGAGCCAAGCCCTCAGCTCATGTGGTGCCAATGGTTCCTTGCTCCCCAAGATCTCTTCTAGAGTCCACCAGCGATATTCAAGAATGTCTCGCAGTTCGTCCTGAGTGAATCCAGATGTATCTGGTTGAAAGTTTTGAACTTTGAGTTCATAAATCGTGTCTGTGTATGTGTGGTAATTGAGACCATCGGCCCAGTCCCAACGTCCAGATGCCACTAGAACGGGTTCTCCCAAAGCTTCTGGGCTAACTGTCAATCCAGTTTCCTCATAAAGCTCTCTGACAGCTGCTTGGAGCGTTGATTCACCTGAATCGATTCCGCCACCAGGTGT
>CANLCU010000047.1 GCA_947489135.1 Micrococcales bacterium | reverse complement strand
CTAAACACCGTTTACATCGGAATCATTACATCTGTCGCTTCAGTATTCATCAGCGCTCTTGCTGCATACGCATTCTCAAGACTCAGATTCAAGGGAAGAAGACCTGGTCTTCTAGCTTTGATTCTTATGCAGATGTTCCCATCCATTCTAGGTTTGGTTGCAATCTTCAGCTTGATGAGCGACATCGGTCAGGTGTATCCACAGATTGGTCTCAACACCCAGCTCGGTTTGATCCTTGTCTACACAGGTGGAGCTCTTGGTGTTGGTACTTACCTAATGTATGGATTCTTCAACACTGTGCCAAAAGAAATCGATGAGGCAGCAACCATTGATGGTGCTTCTCACGCGAGAATTTTCTTCACAATCATCTTGAGACTGGTTGCACCTGTTCTAGCAGTGCAGATGCTTCTGAGCTACATCGGAGTCACCAGCGACTATATCTTGGCTTCTATTCTGCTTACAGACCCTAATCAGCTAACGCTTGCTACAGGCCTTCAGCAGTTTATTAGCGACCCTTACTCTAAGGACTGGTCGATGTTTGCCTCAGGTGCTGTCCTGTCAGCTATTCCAAGCGTGATCCTGTTCCTCTTCCTGCAGAGATACATAACTTCAGGACTAACAGGTGGAGCGGTTAAGGGTTAGTGAGAGCTCTCTAAAGCCCTACTTACTGTTCTAACCGTTTCGAGAGAGCTAGATTCACTAGCCGCGTTCGTTAAGGTAGCACACGCCACATAGCGACTCATAGGTCACTTCAACTCCATCGATGGCAACCTGGTCACCTTCGAAGATAAACTCACCGTCGAACTTACGTCCGTTGAACATTGCTTTGCGTCCGCAGCGACAGATTGTCTTTAGTTCCTCTAGAGAGTGAGAAAGCTCCATTAGCCGAATTGAACCTGGGAAACCAACAGTTAGAAAGTCTGTTCTAATTCCATAGGCAAGTACTGGAACTCCATCTAATACTGCAAGTTCGAAGGCTTGATCAACCTGTTCTCTGGTTAGGAACTGAGCTTCATCAATAAGTAGACAAGCAAGATTCCTGATGCCAGGGATGATTAGTCCGTTGTTTGCATATTCGTGAGCAAGATCTCTAAGGTTTGACTCAGGTGTTACAAGGAAGTCAACGTGTCTATCAACACCAAGTCTGGAAACGATAGTTGAGTCACCCTTGGTGTCAACAGCAGGCTTGGCAATAAGAATCTGCTGGCTACGCTCTTCGTAGTTGTGAGCAACTTGCAGCAGAGCGGTGCTCTTACCGCTGTTCATCGCTCCATAGCGGAAGTAAAGCTTTGCCATTAGTAGCCTTTCTGGGCCTGTTTCGTTTCTATAACTATGCTAGCCAGCAAGAGTCTCAGAACCGTGTTCATCTGACTTTGTCGAGGCTCAATTGATTGATCTACCAGAGGAGTGGTTCCAGTGGGCAAGAAAGAAGCCCGTCAAATTCCTCTGACGGGCTTACTTCTTGAGAATCTATTTATCTGACTCGATGGCCTTCTGCACCTGAGCCTCTAGCTCGTGTGCATGGTGTCTAGCCTGTTCGATTTCAGTCTTTGTTGCAGGTGTAATGCGGTCCTGGAAATAGAAGCGAGATAGAGAAGATCTAACTCTCGCTCCGACAGTAATCTTTCCTTCGGCATTAGGTCTAGCAAGAGTCGGTTGGTAATCCTTGAAGTCAACAAGCTTGTATAGCTCGTACTCATCAAGTGGCTCATGAACTTCAATGTATTCACCATGAGGAAGTCTTACGATACGACCTGATTCACGACCGTGGATAGCAACTTCTTTGTCCTTGCGCTGTAGAGCTAGACAGATTCGCTTAGTGACGATGAATGCAACTACTGGAAGAACCAGCAATGAAATCTGCATAGTTACAAGTACCTGGTTCAAGTTCATCTTGAAGTGGGTAGCAATCAAGTCCGTGCTAGCACCAGCCCATAGAACCGCGTAGAACATTACACCAGCAGCGCCGATAGCTGTTCGGGTAGGAGCGTTACGTGGACGGTCTAGCATGTGGTGCTCACGCTTGTCTCCAGTTACCCAGTTCTCAATGAATGGGTAGATGGCTACAAGAGCTAGGAACAACAAGCTAATGGTTAGTGGAAGCAAGATGTTCATTGAAACGGTGTATTCACCGATCATGAACTCCATGCCTGTAGGAGCCAAACGAAGGGCTCCATCTAGCCAACCGATGTACCAGTCCGGTTGAGTACCAGCTGAAACAGGGGATGGGTCGTAGCCACCGTAGTTCCAGATTGGGTTGATTGTAAAGAAGGTTGAGATAACCATGATCACACCGAACACGATGAAGAAGAAGCCACCAGCCTTCGCAACGTAAACAGGCATTAGAGGGTAACCAACAATGTTGGTGTCTTTTCTACCTGGACCTGAGAAGTGGGTGTGCTTGTGGATGATCAACATGAACAAGTGCAGAGCAAGGAACACGAGAATCAACGCAGGAATCAACATGATGTGAAGTGAGTACAGACGACCAATAACAACGTGTCCTGGGAATTCTCCACCAAACAATAGGGAAGAGATTCCTGTTCCAATGAATGGAACACCCTTGATCATTCCGTCAATAATTCTTAGACCGTTACCTGATAGCAGGTCATCAGGTAGTGAGTAACCGGTGAATCCACCAGCCATCGCTAGAACGAAAAGAACGAATCCAACAACCCAGTTCAACTCACGAGGCTTACGGAAAGCACCAGTGAAGAAAACTCTAAGCATGTGTAGACCAGCAGCAGCTACGAATAGAAGTGCTGACCAGTGGTGAACCTGACGCATAAGCAATCCACCACGAACTTCGAATGTGATGTACAAGCTTGAGTCATAAGCCTTAGACATAATCGCTTCCTTTAGGGGAGCGTATACGCCGTCATACTTCACCATTGTCATTGATGGGTCAAAGAAGAAGGTAAGGAAGGTACCTGATAGAAGAAGTACGAAGAATGAATACATCGCAACTTCACCGAGCATGAATGACCAGTGATCAGGGAAGATCTTGCGACCGAATTCCTTAAGGATGCCTGATGCACCAACGCGCTCATCAACGTAGTTCGCTGTGCCAGCTAGGAAAGAGTTTTTCTGTGGCTTAGTTTGTGTAGTTGACATTACTTGACGCTCCTATCCCAGAATGAAGGACCGACTGGTTCCAAGAAATCGCTTTGTGCAACTAGATAACCTTCGCTGTCTACTGTGATCGGAAGCTGGGGAAGTGGTCTTGCTGCTGGGCCGAAGATAACCTTGCAACCATCGACTAGGTCGAATGTTGATTGGTGACATGGACATAGCAAGTGGTGAGTGTGCTGCTCGTATAGAGCAACTGGGCAACCTACGTGAGTACAAATCTTTGAGTACGCAACGATACCTTGGTAAGACCAGCTCTTACGCTCATCTGTTTCTTTTAGTTCACTTGGGTCTACGCGAACAAGAAGAACAGCAGCCTTAGCCTTCTCTTCTAGATAATCGTGTTGCTCTGGGTTCAGACCAGCTGGGATAACTTGGAAAACAGAACCAAGAGTTACATCTGAAGCCTTGATTTCAATTCCTGTTGGGTCCTTCGCGAGGCGAGTTCCCTTCTTCCAGTATGTGTGTCTTAGTGAGTCACCTGGGTTTGGCCCAAGGTCAGCAAGAAGAATGATGCCAGGTAATGGGAAGAGTGCTAGAGATCCGTAAAGTGTTCTGCGGATTAGTTTTCTTCTAGTGAAACCTGACTCCTGGTTGGCAGCAGCAAGAATTTCAATTGCAGCTGCACGCTTCTCATCAGAACCTCTAACTAGATGACGTTCTTCTGAAACTTCGTTGTCTGGCATAAGTGTCTTAGCCCAGTGCACAGCACCGATACCAATACCCATAAGACCTAATGTCATTCCGATACCTAAGTACATTGTGTTTAGACGAACTGTTGATAGGTCTTCTGAAAGTGGGAAGCTGAAGTAAGCCCATAGTGCAAATGCGCTACCAAGCATTGAAAGAGTGAATAGGAGAGCGACTTGTCTAACTGCTGCCTTCTCGTGCTTCACACTCTTGTCTGTCATGCGAACGCGGTGAGGCTCTAGACCTGGGTCTGCAATCGCATCTTCGTTTACAACACGTAGACCAAGCTCGTATTCATGATCTGAGTAAGAACCAGCAGATGTAGCAAGTTCCTTTGTCGCTTCTACTTCTTTCGAGTTGTCGCTCATTTAATCTCTCTAATTAGTTTGACTTGGCTGCAAGCCAGACGGCGATGATGATAAGTAATCCAAGTAATCCGAACCAGGCGATAAGACCTTCAGAAACAGGACCTAAGCTTCCTAGTTCTTCACCACCAACTGAATCGTTGTTCTGAACGTAAGTCAGGTAAGTGATGATGTCGTTCTTTTGTTCCGGGGTGATGTTTGCATCGTTGAAGACTGGCATGTTCTGAGGACCAGTAACCATGGCTTCGTAAATTGTTTTAGCTGAAGAATTCATTAGACCAGGAGCGTACTTACCCTGGGTAAGAGCACCACCAGCACCTGCTGCGTTGTGACACATTGCACAGTTGATTCTGAAAAGCTCACCACCAGCTGATGCGTCACCATTGGCTTGTAAGTAAGCAGCATCTGGAATTGACGGGCCATCTCCAAGAGAACCAATGAAAGCAGCCATCGCTGCGATGTCTTCTTCAGTGAACTGAACAGGCTTCACTTCTAGCTGTGGACCGCTGGCAGCACCTGGCATACGACCGGTTGAAACTTGAAAGTCAACTGAAGCTTCACCAACACCGATAAGGTTCGGACCGTTTACAGTTCCTTCAGCATTCTTTCCGTGACATGATGCACAGTTAGCCAAGAATATTTTCTTACCAAGATCAATCTGTTCTTGGGTGCGAACTACTTCGCGATTAGGGGAGACAGCTGCGCTAACTGTTGAATAACCGGTTCCTACAACCAACAGACCAGCAAACATGACAATACCTAGAGCCTTCGGACTGCGTCGCAACCCATTGATCTTGCGCCTAAGTTGCTTCATTTATAGATTCAGCTCTTTCTTCTCTATTTATTTTAAAACGTAAATGATGAGGAACAGACCAATCCAAACCACATCCACAAAGTGCCAGTAGTAGGAGACCACGATTGCTGCTGTTGCCTCTTTGTGACCAAACTTCTTAGCGGCAAAAGTTCTACCAATCACGAACAGGAAGGCAATCAAACCACCGGTTACGTGAAGAGCGTGGAAACCTGTCGTCATGTAGAAAGCAGAACCATACGAATTGCTACTTAGGGTGACGCCTTCACTGATTAGAGTTGCATACTCCCAAACCTGGCCAGCTACGAAAACAGCTCCTAGAACATAGCTGATGATGAACCACTCAACCATTCCCCATTTGACAGGGGACTTACCTGTGGACCTAGGCTGCATACGCTCTGCAGCGAATACGCCGAATTGAGCGGTGAATGAGGACGCTACCAGGATCAAAGTGTTGATTAGAGCGAATGGGACGTTGAGAATTGACGCACCTTCAGCCCACATTTCAGGGGCATTAGCTCTCAAGCTGAAATACATAGCAAAAAGGGCAGCAAAGAACATAACTTCGCTACCAAGCCAGACGATTGTTCCTACAGAAGTAGGGCTTGGGCGGTGAATTTGCGGATGAGCTAGGGGAGCGGTCGACATGGTTTAATACTACCTGTCCAAATCGTTATAAAGGTGTTGTTTCCCTTATCGTGGCGGAGATTTTAGAGAAAAATCCATTCTTCCGCGGGCTAAACTAATGGTCATGAATGAAGCACTCAGTTGGTCAACAATCTTGCAAGAGTTGCACAGCAAGAATGATCTAACCAAGTCACAAGCAGTCTGGGCTATGGAGCAGATTATGAGTGGAGAAGCGTCTGAAGAAGACATGGCAGCTTTCCTTGTTGCACTTCGAACCAAAGGTGAAACGCTTGATGAGATTTCAGGTTTTGTAGATGTAATGCTGGCGAATGCTTTACCTATGCCAATCTCAAATGACGCTATAGACATCGTAGGTACTGGCGGAGATCAACTAGGAACAGTCAACATTTCCACCATGGCAGCAATTGTGACTGCTGCTTGTGGGTATCCAGTTCTCAAACACGGTAGCAGGTCAGCCTCTGGCAAGACTGGGTCTTCAGAGATGCTTGAGGCTCTTGGTATAAACCTGGAACTCACAACAGAGCAATTGAATGACGTCTTCGAGAAGGCAAACATAGTCTTCTTCTTCGCGCCTAAGTTCCACCCGTCCTTGAAGCACGTAGGACCAACTAGGAAGAAGCTAGGAATACCTACAACCTTCAATTTCCTAGGCCCATTAGCCAACCCAGCCCAGCCAATTGCCACAGCTCTGGGGGTAGCAAACGCTTCAATGGCACCATTACTAGCCTCTGAACTGGCTGCAAGAGGCCGAACTGGGCTAGTTTTTAGAGGTTCAGATGGTCTAGACGAGCTCACAACGACCGGTCCAAGCCAGATATGGGTCATTTTTCAAGGCAAAGTCAGTGAGATTACCTTCGACCCAGCCGATATCGGCATCAAGAGAGCCTCTGTCGAGCAACTTTTGGGCGGAGATGCACAGCAAAATGCACACGTTGCTAAGGCTATCTTCGGCCTAAATACTGGGTATGCGGGGGAGAAGGCCCCTATTCAGGACATTGTTGCCCTAAATGCAGCAGCCGGAATAACTGCCTACGAATTGAGCAAATTGTCATCTATTGATCAGTTCAACCTAAATGAATCATTGGCCAAGAACTTCGCAGCCGCACATCTTGCAATTGAAGATGGCAGAGCTTTAGCGAAGCTGAACCAGTGGGTTGAATTGAGTCAATCCTTCGGGGAGTAGCCTTTCTGGCCGGATAGAACATTACTTGACATAATGTTCATTATCGGCGCATTATCCACAAGGATGGCCTATGCGGAGAACCTGCCTCTTAGCCAAGCCTTTAGCTCATGTGGTGCCAATTGTTCCTTGCTCTCCAGGATCTCTTCCACAGTCCACCAACGATATTCAAGAATGTCTCGCAGTTCGTCCTGAGTGAATCCAGATGTATCAGGTTCAAAGTTTTGAACTTTGAGTTCATAGATCGTGTCTGTGTATGTGTGGTAACTAAGACCATCGGCCCAGTCCCAACGTCCAGATGCCACTAGAACGGGTTCTCCCAAAGCTTCTGGGCTAACTGTCAATCCAGTTTCCTCATAAAGCTCTCTGACAGCTGCTTGGAGCGTTGATTCACCTGAATCGATTCCGCCACCAGGTGT
>CANLCU010000046.1 GCA_947489135.1 Micrococcales bacterium | reverse complement strand
CTTTCTAAAGAACAACTTGCTCTCTATCAATACATAGAGAAAGACGGCCAAACAGTTTTCGTAACCGGTAGAGCTGGAACAGGTAAATCAACCCTGCTTGGCTACCTAAGAGATAACACAGGTCAGAAAGTTGTAGTTTGTGCTCCTACTGGAGTTGCAGCGTATAACGTGGGTGGAATTACAATTCATTCTCTTTTTGGTTTTCCTTTCGGAGCTCTAACTCCAGGTGATGTTGCAAAGCACCTAGGCAGAAGACAAAGAGAAGTTCTTCGAGAAATAGACATGCTCATCATTGATGAGGTGTCTATGGTTTCAGCAAACCTAATGGATGCAATTGATGTTGCTCTAAAGGTTGCTAGAGGAAAACCTAAGGTTCCATTTGGTGGTTGCAAGGTAGTTATGTTCGGAGATCCATATCAGCTAGCACCGGTTCCTGCCAGAGGAGAAGAACTGGCCAAGCTTTATGAAATGGAATATAGATCTCAGTGGTTCTTTGATGCCAAGGTTTGGTCTAGTGAACGCATGGAGATCTTTGAGCTAGTTGAAATCTTTAGACAGAGAGATCCTGAGTTCAAGCAAATCCTTAACTCAATTCGTGTTGGTGAAGTCAATCAAGAAATTGTTGACAAGATTAACGCCGCAGGAAACAGATTCCCGCCGCATGAAAATGTAATTCGTTTAGCGACAGTGAACAGCACAGTAGATGCAGTTAACTTTGCAAGGTTGCAAACATTACAAACCGAAGAACGAGTTTTCAAATCTTCATTTGCTTCAGGTGATGCAAGTTCATTCGGTTCGACTCTCCCTGCTGAATCGGAGCTTCATCTAAAAGTCGGTGCTCAGGTCATGTTCATCAAGAACGATGATCAGAAACCAATCAAGAATTCCGAAGGAACAATGAGTTGGCGTTGGGTTAATGGAACTATCGGCAAGGTAGTTTCATTCGGTGAAGGCAACCAAGTATTAGTTGAAGCGGACAATGAGATTCACACAGTTGGTATGAGCACCTGGCAAAAGGTGCGTTATCTAGTTGAAGAAGACTTCAATGAAGAAACTGGAAAGTTTGTTGAAACACTAGTTCCTGAAATTCAAGCAGAGTTCAGACAGATACCTTTGCGTCTTGCTTGGGCAGTGACTGTTCACAAATCTCAGGGTCAAACCTATGATGAGGTGACAATCGATATGGGTAGCGGAGCTTTCTCATCAGGACACACCTATGTCGCGTTGAGTCGAGTGAGATCTCTTGAAGGACTTTATCTAACCAAGGCAATCAGGTTGAAAGACATTCAAGTAGACCCAACAGTTGTTGAGTTCATGAGTGGAGCTAGAAGCCTTGTTAAAGATGACCCTCTGGGCTAGGAGTTCAACCACCAGTTGATTGGGTGTTCAACTCTGTGACCCCACCAAGTCTCGTTATGTCCTGTGCCAGGCCATAGTTCAGCTCGGTAGTTCACATCTCTTGACCAACCTGCTTTATCCATAGCTTCAACAAACTTGAAGTGCCATTGGAAATAGGAAGCATCAAGCTCAATAGTTCCGCAGTCACTATAGATACGAACTGAGCCAGGCTTACCTAGACCCTTAACCAGAATGTCAATTAGTTCTTGCCCACCTAAAGGCCAACTAGTTGATAGAGCTAGCGCTGTTCCAAATACCTTCGGATGCCTCATCACACCATAAAGAGTTGCAATACCGCCAAGGCTTGCTCCTAGTTGAGCCGTTCTCTCAGGAGAGACCTTCAGTGAGTAACGTCTAGCAATTTCTGGAACTAATCTCAAAGCCAACAAGTCTTGGTATTCATTACCTTTGTAATCAATATCTGTAGGGCGATGAATTGGATCAACTTGGTTCAACAACTCAGGATGAGCTTTCAAGATATCTTCTGGAATCAGTTCATTCATGCGAAGAGAGTCATCAATTCTGTGGACTCCAACAAAGATCGGCAACCTGCCATTAACAGCAACTACTCGCCCACTATCGATCGCTTCAGGTATCCCCCAGTTCTGTCCATTCCAAGTCTTATCTTTATCCATAAGGAAGTTACCTCCATCATGAGCAATTACTAAAGGAGTAAGTTCATCCAAGAACTTAGGAACCCAAACATCAATTCGTCTTCCTTCGAATTCAAATGTTTCAATGCTTCCCTTAGGCGATGGGGTTCCTACTGGAACATCATGAATTCTCTTAGAAGAACGTTTTACTCCATTTGCTTCTCTTTCTAGCTTAGAAAGATGTAATTCACGCATTCCTAACCAGAAAGGAAATACAAAGGCTATTGCAGTTATGAAGCTCGACAGCGCATACCAAGCTATGTTTTTCATGCCTATACGTCTTGATTCGATGAACATGAAAGGAACAGCAGCGAATGCTGTGATGAGTAGATCTAGTGCAAGAACTAGATCAACTTCAGAACCAAACCATGAACCAAAGTAGTCCTGAGCTTTCATGATTGCGATGGTATTGAAGTACCAAGCGGTGACTAATCCAACTCCAGCAACTACAAAATAGAAAGCTGCTCTTTGATTCCTGTTAATGTTCTTCAAGTAGATTTCTTCCCTAGGTAAATAATTTAGACTTGAGCAAATGAGACCTCTTAGTAATTTTGTCATTGCCCGCAGCAAACTTTCCCTCTTTGGCTTTATAGGCCTTATTTTGCTGTCTCTAATTGGTGGTGTTCAGGCATTCGGCAACCTTTCAGGTGGTGGCTATAGCAACCCAGGCTCTGATTCAGCCAAAGTAGCTGACATCCTGGTCAAAGACTTCAAACTCAATGAACCAGAGGTTGTCCTAATTGCAGACATGGGCAGAAGTGTTGATGACCCAGAATCAGTAAATATCGCAGGTCTAGTAACAAAAGCTTTAGAGAAGGTAGAAGGCGTAGATAGCGTTAGCTCCTATTACTCACTAGGAAGCCCATCAAGCCTTCGTTCAACAGATGGTAAGGCAACCTACTTCTTCGTTGAATTAGACCCTGAAGTGTCTATGACGGAAGTTTCTGGTGTTATTCAGGACAAGTTCACGGGTAAGAACTATGGAGCAACTCTTTACGTTGTTGGTGTTGGAGCTGTAACAAGTGAGGTTAATCACACTATTGAAGCTGACCTAATCAAGGCAGAGTCAATTGCCTTACCTCTAGTAATGCTTTTGATGATCTTTGTCTTTGGTTCTGTTGTTGCAGCTGGACTACCAATCATGATTGCCGTGCTAACCATTCTTGGTTCATTCTTCTTTATCTGGATCTCATCTCTCCTTACAGAAACTTCAACATTCTCAGTGAACCTAGTTACCGGTCTAGGACTTGGTCTAGGTATTGACTATGCCCTCCTGATGGTCAACCGCTACCGAGAACAACGACAGCAGAAGCAAGAGGTTTCTAAAGCTGTTGAGGTAACAATGATGACCGCAGGTAGAACAGTGTTCTTCTCAGGTATAACGGTTGCTCTGGTTATGGTTGCCTTGAACTTCTTCCCCCAGACCTTCCTAAAGTCCTTTGCTATGGCGGGACTAGTTTCTGTTTCTCTAGCAGTTGCAGCAGCTTTGATTGCTCTTCCAGCACTACTAAACCTTCTTGGTGACAAGCTAGAGCGTTGGCCGTTGTTCAAGCACCGTCCAACTAAGGATGTTGGTTTCTGGTCAAAGCTTGCTGTGTTTGTAATGAAGAGACCGGTAGCAATCATTGTTGTTTCTGTTATCGCCCTAGGTTCTCTAGCGTCGCTTGGAGCAAACATCAAACTTGGATTGATTGACGACCGTATCTTGCCACCGGATAACAGAGTTGTTGTTGCAACTGATCAGATCCGAGAAAGATTCACTGGTCGTGAAGGCTCTCCTGTTGAAATCATGGTTAAGGGTTCTAACAAAGAAGAAATTACAAGTTTTGCAACAAAACTTTCAAACCAGAAAGACATAGCAAGAGTTCAAACTTCAGAAGGTGTTTTCACAAAAATTGAGATGCCTGACGGCAGCCTGAGCGATGGGATGTTAGTGCCAGGCACAGAGACTTTGTTCAAGTCTTACCAAGGTGATACCTGGACCCGCATTGTTGTTATTGCCGATGTTGAGCCAAGAAGCCCAGCTGGTGAAGAGATGACACTTAGCTTGAGAGAACAACCAAACAACTTCTCAGAGATTCTTGTTGGTGGTTCAGCTGCGTCATACACTGACTCACTTCTTGGAATTACAAATAATCTTCCATGGGCAGTGCTCTGGATTGTTGTTACAACTTTGATTCTGCTGTTCCTCTTCACAGGATCACTAATTCTTCCAATCAAGGCAGTACTTCTAAACTTCCTATCTTTGTTTGCAACTATGGGTTTCCTAGTTTGGGTATTCATGGATGGAAACTTGAAGTGGCTACTTGGTGACTTTGCTACGCCAGGAACAATTGATTCGTCATCAATTGTTTTAGTTGCAGTAATAGCTTTCGGCTTATCGATGGACTACGAGTTATTCCTACTTTCAAGAATTAAGGAACAACACGATAAGGGATTGAACACAAATGATTCTGTTGCACTTGGTCTGCAGAGATCTGGACGCATCATCACAACAGCTGCATTGGTTCTTGCATTCTCATTCGTTGCTTTCGCAACAAGTGGAGTGAGCATAATGAAGATGCTTGGTTTAGGAATTGCTTTTGCTGTGTTGCTTGATGCAACAATAATTAGAGCATTACTTGTTCCTGCATTGATGCGACTGTTTGGAAATGCTAACTGGTATGCACCTAAGTGGATGTTGTGGATTCAGAAGAAGGTTGGCCTAGAGCACTAAGAGTTTTCTGATAACTCTTTCTTTAGAGCACTAGCTAGTTTGCTGTTTAGGCGAATGTATTCAAGAAGTTCTTTGTCTGTAAATGCACTAAAGAGTTCTGTCATTCTCTTCTCATGCTTAGGCATCATGGCTTTAGCCATGGACTCAGCTTTCTTAGTGACTGAGATCAGATAAACACGTTTATCGTGAGGGCTTACCTGCCTTGAAACCAAACCTTCTTTTTCTAGAGAATCCACAAGTCTTGTAATAGCTCTAGGTGTTACATCCAACAACTCAGCCGCTTCACCCATGGTTAGAGACTTATGTCTTACCAACAGCACAATAAGCATCAGCTGAGGTGCTGTTCCTCCCCAACCAGTAACTACATTACGTTCTAGCCATCTAGAGAATAAGTGTCCAAGACGTAAGGTCACAGCTGCTGCTAGTGGCCCTCTCTTATTCTTAGGAACTTCTAGTAGAGCCCCTGGCTCACCGTCGAGGACGCGCTTCATGGACCCAGGTGGGCTTAGTCTCTCGTCGCTCATAGGTTCTATTTTGCCTTACACGCTAGCAACCAACAGCACCCTAGGAGAACTTCAGGGTAACCTTTTGATTATGTTAATGTCAGACAGAGATATCAGATCCCAAATCGAAGCAGGCCGTATTGGCCTAGACCCACTAGAGATGAGCTTGTTACAGCCATCCAGCATGGATGTTCGTCTAGATAGGTTCTTCCGCCTTTTCGATAACCACAAGTACGCATTCATTGATCCAGCAGTTGATCAACCTGATCTAACTAGATTGATTGAAGTTAGTGCGGATGAGCCTTTCATCCTGCACCCTGGTGAATTCGTACTTGGTTCTACCTTTGAGTTTGTAACCCTGCCTGATGACATTGCAGCAAGACTTGAAGGTAAGAGCTCTCTAGGAAGACTTGGTCTTCTCACTCACTCAACAGCAGGCTTTGTTGACCCTGGTTTCAAGGGCCACGTAACCCTAGAACTTTCTAACACAGCAACATTGCCAATCAAGCTATACCCAGGCATGAAGATCGGTCAGCTCTGTTTCTTCCAGCTATCAAGTGCATCTGAGACACCTTATGGTTCAGCTAAATACAACAGCAGATACCAAGGTCAAAGAGGCCCAACAGCTTCTCGTTCATTCCTCAACTTCTATCAAACAGATGTTGGTAATGAACCACTAGAACAAAGAGATTAACAAAAAAAGAACCCGTCCACTTGGACGGGTTCTTCATTTAACTCTTATTAGTTAATAACAGCTGGTCTTGGATGAACTCTAGTCAGCAGGAATAGTCCAACTACAAGAATTAACATCAGACCCCAGATACCGTAGATTGTTGTGTTACCTGTTGCTCCAAGTTGGACAGCAATCGCGATGCTTGAAGCCCATAATGTTCCTGACAGGAATGAAACCGCTCTTCCGGTGAATTGGTAAAGACCAAATACTTCACCTTCACGTCCAGCTGGAGTGAATCTAGAAACAAAGGTTCTACTTGATGCTTGAGCAGGACCTACGAATAGACATAGAAGAAGACCGAACAACCAGTAGGCAGGTTGACCGTAGCTAGCAAAGACAAACACACAACTTCCAGCAACGATTAGACCTACAAGAGACGCGATGATTACAGTTCTTGACCCAATTCGATCATCAAGCACTCCACCAATAGCAGCTCCAATACCTGAAACAATGTTTGCTGCAATCCCATAGAAGATGATTGATTCTTGATCAAAACCAAACGCTAGCGTTCCAAGCACTGCACCGAAGGTAAAAATACCTGCAAGTCCATCTCTATAAACAGCACTAGAGATCAGGAACTTAAGAGTTTCAGGAGCTTGTTGACGAAGGGTTACGAGCTGACCCCAAAGCTTCTTATATGAAGACAGAACGCTCTCTTTGGCCATTGGCTGCTTTTCAATTTCTGGAACGAAAAGCAAAAGTGGAATCGAGAATATTAAAGTCCACACCGCAGCGAATAGGAAAATTGATCTTACGTTTAGAGCGTCCTCAGTTGGAATACCGAACCAAGGAACATCTGGCAGAACAAATCCAATAAGAGAAATCATCAGCAGAATGATTCCACCGACATAACCCAGAGCCCACGCAAAACCAGAAATCTTTCCGATGTTCTTTTCTGTTGTGACACCCTTCAACATCGCGTAGTAGTTAATAAATGCTGACTCTTGAACGATGGAACCCGTCGCGTACAGAACTAGACCAAATAAGAAGTACTCCGGCTTTGGCTCGACAAAGAATGAAGAAATCATGATTGCAACCAAGACCAGAGTGAGAGTTACAACCCAAAACTTTCTGCGGCCGTTGACATCGGATCTGCGTCCGAGAACTGGAGCAATCGCTGCAAGAAGAACACCTGCGATAGCTGTGGCCCAACCGATCGCCTGATCGGGGTTCTGAGCAGCTGTTGCTACAGCACTCGCCAAGTAAACAGGGAAAATGAAGGTCTGCATGATGGTTGGGTAAGGCTGTTCGGCCCAGTCCCATAGCATCCAGGAGAAAGTCTTTAGTGTCGAGCTTGATTTAGTCATAGGAAAAGTTTGACGGCAAAAGTCTCTAAAGATGGCTGGTTTTAGGTACTTTTTCACAACGATTATGGTGTTGTTTGCCTTGAGCGAACTTGAGCCGACTCACATCAAGTTTTCAGTTTGTTTGCTTGACATAACGCTATGGATTTGTGAAACTTGAGTCAACAAGGCTCAAGTTCGAGTTTTGAGACACAAAAGCTGCGGCCCAGTAAGGGCGGGCACTAATAAGGAGAACAACCACATGGCACGTGCAGTAGGTATTGACCTAGGT
>CANLCU010000045.1 GCA_947489135.1 Micrococcales bacterium | reverse complement strand
AGCATCCCAGTTGAAGAAAGCGATGTATACGGAATAAAGAATTGGAGCTAAACCAAAGATAAGGAACATCACAAAGAACGGTGCCGTGAACAGGTAGCCCCAGCGACCATTTAGAGAAGGAACGGCGTTAGCGTTGTTCACTTTTCTTTGTGGCTTAGCTGGCTTCCACGGTGAAGGTGGTTTGCTCGCACGAGCTTTAACCACAGTTGTCTGTGACATTCTTATCTTCCGTTAGTAACTATTTACACTTACCAGCTGCGGCAATACCAGTTGCGAATGCCTTAGATGGAACTTTTTCTTTTCCATTAGCAACTAGTGAAATAGCTGAACCCATCGCCATGTCGATACAACGCTGCAGCTTACCTTCGAAGATCGGCTTCAACTTCTTAACACCATCACCGTAGATCTTGCCTACTGGTGCGTTGTTGAAGAATGGATCCTTGTATCCGGTTAGTGCTGTGTTTGAGTAAAGAGATGGAGTTGAAGGGAATAGACCGTAAGTCTTGAACACTGTCAACTGCTGAGCAGGAGCTAGGTACCAAGCGATGAAGTTCCATGCTTCCTGAGAGTTCTTCGCTCCCTTAGGAATAGTTAGCTGGCTTCCACCCATGTTTCCACCGCCACCAGGAACTTCTGCAATGTCCCACTTACCCTTTGTTGAAGGAGCTTGACCCTTGATGTAGTCCATCATCCAAGCTGGTGCAAGCATTGCTGCGAATGTGCCCTTTGACATACCAACGTTCCAGTCAGATGAGAACTGACCGATACGAGTACCAATCTTTGCGTTGCTTGCTGCAACTGTGGTGTCGAATGCAGTCTTTAGCTGCTTGTTGGTCTTGTAAATCAATAGACCCTGGTCAGTACCGTTGTTTCTGTAGTACTTCTCAGTTCCCTGGTTCATGATCGCAGGGTAGATAGTTCCGATGTTGTCGATGAAACCAACGTTTGCTTTTCTTTGTGCAGGTGTTAGCTTCGCAACATACTTCTTACCAAATTCGATGAACTTAGGCCATGTTGACCAGGCCTTACCAACGGCATCTCTTGTGTAAGGAAGTCCAGCCTTCTTGAAAAGGTCCCAACGGTAAGCAACTTCTAGGCCTCCGACGTCAGTTGGAATACCAATAACTGAATCGTTGTAACCAACACCGTGCTCCCAACGCCATGAAAGGTAGTCCTTCTTTAGGTCGTTAGCACTCTTGTTGCCATCTGTGGTTCTCAAAGAACGAAGATCTACGAAACACTGTGGGTATGCACGCCAAAAACCGGAGTATGAAATCTCAACGGCGGCGATGTCTGGGTTACCCGCTCCACCAGCAGCACACTGGGTGAATAGACCGGTACCGTTTAGGGCATCCAGGTCAGACTTCTTAATAGCAAGCTTCACATCTGGGCGAAGCTTTCTGTACTCAGCAACTAGCGCTGGCTGAATGACGTCACCAAAAGTGTTGACGGTCAAAACGATACAGCCGTTACCTGAGACTGTCGCCTTTGTACAGTCCACAACAGCTGAAGCTGGTGAGACAAAACCTAGAACACCCATTGTTAGGGTCGCGGTAGCCAAAAGGGCTGCGGCCTTGATCGAAACAAACTTCTTAGACATGTCATTCTCCTACTGAGTGGGTGCCTCCCCGTCTAGTTGTTGTGCGACAACTATCTGGGGAGGCCTACGCCCTCGATAATAAGGTTTGTAGTAAACTGCGAAAGCGGTTTCACAGTAATACTAGTTAAGCGTGAAAGCGGTTTCTCAGCAATCTGAGAAGGCGTAATCAGGCCATTTGTTACCAAAAAGTAATCATTCTTGGTGCTATTTCTCAGCCAAGACGTCTTTCATAGGAGCAGAAGAGGTAGCCGTGAAGAAAAGTACTCGCATCAGATTTATTGCAGCATCGATTGCAATTTTGTCCCTGTCTTTAGGATCAGTCAGTGCTCAGGCAACTGCCCCTACCGTAACTAAACCTAAAGAGAAGCTCCTCTGGGCTCAGTGGTTTAGCGAGAAGTCAAGAACTCCTGTAAACAGTAAGTTCTGGAGCTACGACATTGGCGATGGTTATGGCTGGGGTAACAACGAGAAGCAGTACTACACCAATAAGCGCGACAACATCTCAACTAACGGCAAGGGCCACTTGGTTATTACAGCCCGCAAGCTCGATGAAAACAACCCAGCTGACCAGTATCGCTGCTTCCTATACCTAGACTGCCTTTACTCAAGTGCCAAGATCGTCACCAGAGGAAAGCTTGGCTTCAAGTATGGATCCATCTCTGCTCGTATTCAGACAACTGAAGGAGTTGGCATGTGGCCAGCATTCTGGATGCTAGGTGTTCCTCGCCCGACGTGCGATGGTTGGCCATCATGCGGAGAGATTGACATTGTTGAAACAAGAGGATCTGACCCATTCACTTCGGTTGCTAGCTTGCACGGACCTGGTTACTCAGGTGGAAGCGCGCTAAGCACTTATTACTCAGCAGGAAATACTCCACTAAGCGATGGTTTCCATACTTACCGTGTCGACTGGCTTCAAAACTCAATCAAGTTCTACGTTGATGGAAGACTTATTGGCTCACACAGAAAGAGCACTATTGCTCCGAAGGATTGGGTCTATAACGCTGAGTTCTACTTGATCTTGAACCTAGCTACCGGAGGAGACTTCGATGGTGGAGAGCTTGATGAAAGCATTGAAAAAGCTGAACTTAAGGTTGACTGGATTAAGTACGAAACACTTAATGGTGTGGGTCAGCTAATCAAAAAGTAATTAGCGAAGTTGTAGGTCATCGAGGGTGACGGCTGTGAAATATTTATAGCCTGCATCCTCGATCACTTTTTGTGCACCAGTATCTCTATCAACGACAGTTGCAACAGCAACAACAATTGCTCCAGCTTCTTCTAAAGCTTTAGCTGCAGTAAGAGGAGAGCCACCGGTAGTTGAAGTATCTTCAACAACAACTACTCTCTTGCCCTTAACATCGGGTCCTTCAACCTGTCTGCCCATACCGTGAGCTTTTGCTTGCTTACGAACTACAAAAGCATCAATGCTTCTACCTCTATTAGCTGCTTGGTGCATAACAGCAGTTGCTACTGGATCGGCTCCCATGGTTAGACCACCGATGGAAACAAAGTCAGTAACACCATTAGCATCAAGCATGTCAAGCATTACCTGACCAATAAGAGGTGCTGCTTCATGGTGAAGAGTTGCTCTACGAAGATCAACATAGTAATCAGCTTCGATACCGCTGGAGAGAGTAACTCTTCCATGCACAACGGCTAACTCTTTAATTAGTTCAATCAGGCGGTGCTTGGCGGTAGAAGTATCAGTCATGTCTTAAGTTTAAACAATGCGCATAGCAACTCATAACGTGAACTCAATTAGAACCCGTGTCGGCAGAGTTATCGACTGGATGCAGAGAGCTGATATCGATGTTCTTGCTATGCAGGAGATCAAGTGCAAACCAGAGCAGTTCCCTATGCAGGCCTTTACTGACGCTGGATATCATGTAGTTCTGCACGGTTTGAACCAATGGAATGGTGTTGCTTTTGCAAGCAAGATACCAGCAGAAGATGTTGAAGTTGGCTTTCCTGGAATGCCAGGCTTTGGTCCTGAAACAGCTCAAGAAGCTCGAGCGATAGGTGCAACCTTTGATGATGTGAAACTTTGGTCTCTCTATGTTCCTAACGGAAGAACTCTTGATGATCCTCACTACACATACAAACTTGAATGGCTTGATCGTCTTGCTGCAGTAACAGCAGAGTGGTTAGAACATGAACCAGATCAAGCTCTTGCTCTAATGGGAGATTTCAATATCGCTCCTTTAGATAAAGATGTTTGGGACATGGATGCTTTCATTGGTTCCACTCACGTATCAGAAGCAGAACGTGATGCGTTCAATGCATTTGAACAAATCGGTATGCAAGATGTTGTTAGACCACTTATTCCTGATGGCTATACCTATTGGGATTACCAACAACTTAGATTCCCTAAAGATGAAGGTATGCGAATTGACTTCATCCTAGGTAACGATGCATTCGCGACAAGAGTTCAATCAGCAGAAATAGTTAGAGACGAAAGAAAAGGCGAAGGCCCTTCTGATCACGTTCCTGTTGTTGTTGATATCGTCTAATGCATTTAGTCTGTAGCCAAAAACGCTTTACGTTCCCTCTCTGAATACTTTTCAATTGCATACCTGAGCATTGTTCTAGGCATCTTCGCTTTATGTTTCAAGAGGAACTCGGTAAGAAGATCTTGATCTCTCTTACCTACCTCGCGTAGCATCCAACCCGCTGCTTTATGAATTAGATGATGTTCATCAGTGAGTGCTTCTTTAGCCATAGCTAGAGTAGGCCCGAACTTACCTATCCGAATGAGTGGAAAGGTGAGAAGTATCGAAGCTCTTCTTTCCCATAAGTTTTCAGACTTGGCTAATCCTCTTAGAAAAGGTGCTCCGTAACCTAGGTGCCTAGAGAGTATCTCTCCCATGTATGGAGCGCTAGCGTCAATCAGATCCCAGTTATTGACCTTGTAGTCCTTGACTAGCCCTAACCAGAACTCGAATAGTTCAATACGTTCGGAGTTGTCTTTAGCTTTTGCATACTTGTGATTCAGAATTACAAGAGCTGTCAGACGCTCCTCGTGATACTTAGAGCTAGCTAAAGTAACTAGCTCTTCGTGAGGCAGGTCTTTGTACTTCTTAGCAGTGAGCCTGGTGTCAGGCACTGTGATGCCGAGGAAGATATCTCCCGCACCGTACGAGTCTTCGCCAAAGACTTTAGTCTTTGCAGAACCTATTGCCCAGTCTTTGCTAGCAACAGCTCGCAAATCTTTTCTGAGCTGAGTTAGCTGACTCATTTAGCTAAGGTTGCCAATCACAACGAGTGAGTCACCTGCAACAGGAACAAACTCACTTGTCTTAGAAGGGTTTAGAACAACACCGGTTGAACCTTCAGCACCAGTGCCTGATGCCAAACGATATCCAATTGCTGATTCCCCGTGGTTACGAGCAACTGCTACTAGCTCAGCAAATGAAACTGCCTTACCGATCTTTGCGTACTCGCTGATGTCTCTAACATTTAGTGTTGCACCTTCAGCATCAAATAGGTCTTCGAATACTGGAGCAAGAGCTGGGTTCTCGCTGATCTGAGCAATAAGCAACGCAGCTAATGAATCGCTAACAACTAGATCATCTACCGCGGCAACTCTAGCCAGTTCTGATTTTCTTGAGTCAAGGATTTCAGCAACTAGACGGGTTGGTTCAACACCATTACCTTCGGCTGCGAACAGTTGGTTCATCTGCAACATGGTCAGCATTGTTTGAGCATCTGCTTCACTCTGACTAATGGCGTTACGGTAACCAAGAACAATTACTTCATTGAACTTCTTACCCTTAGCAGCTGCAATCAGATCATCAACATCTCCTGAGACGCTTGCGAAGGTTACTTTTACTGTTCCAAACTTTAGGTTCTTTAGTTCATCAGCTGCAACGTATCTTGACTGAGCAACAATGTGAACTGTTGAACCCTTAGGTAGGAAGCTAGCGAGTTCATTTAGAACTGTTCTACCCATTGAAGACCAACCAATTATTAGAAGGTGCTCTGCTGGATCTTTTCTCTTAGCAACAGCGGTTACCTTCTTCTTTGAGATGTCATCACGGACACCTGTGTAGACAACCTTGTCGTCATCTTCAGCAATAGCAATAACTCTCATGCCTTTTTTGATCTTGAAGTTCTGTGCAGGGTTAACCATTGCAGTGCCATCAGCATCTAGTAGACCAATAACAGATGCTTCATTGAATGCAAGAAGTGCATCCGCATATGTCTTGCCATGAAGAGCAGGAACATCAGCGAAGTAGATCTCATCGCCATCAAAATCGAGTAGGTCTAGAACAACAGCAGCTAGTCCTGGCCTACGTGATGCTTGTGCTGTAACACGGGCAATGATCTCTTGTGATCTAACGGGAATAACTTGACCTAGGGTTGCAACACTTAGTGCTTCACCTGTGTTGGCATCATCAATCTCAGTAATGATCTTGATGTCTGTGTTTGGGTTCACTGCCTTGATAGCAAGAACAGCGCTAACAACATTGGCGTCTCCCGATTCATCACTGTCTAGAACAATGATTGATTTAGCATTTGCAATGTTTGTTCTCTTTAGATCCTCAGGGTTAGTTACATCGCCAGTTCTAGTAACTACCTTTAACTTTCCTAAATCTTTAGCTCTAGCTTCAATCTCGCCTTCCATGAAGTCACGAGTTTGGTCAGAGAAGATAACTACGTTTGCCTTCTTCACATTTGAATTAGCAACAGCCAGTTCTTTCAAGATTGGGTAAATACGGTTAGACCAACCCAAGATAAGGGTGTGGTTGCTAACAATAATTGGGCTCTTACCCTTACGAAGCTTTTCAAAGGTTCTTGTAATTGCACCAACGATAAAACCTGTTACAGCACCACCGAGAGCTACTGTGCAGGCCCAGGTTAGAAAGCTAAGAATACGTTCTGCCCAAGTAGCTTCTGCACCTTTACCAAACAAGGTCGCAAATGATTGCCAGAAGGTTTCAAACTCAAATACCACCTGTGCATCAGGACGGGTAATGAATGGCAGAGCAAACAAGATTGCTCTAATGAAGACCAACAAGATGCTGAAAACGATCATTAGGACCAGCATCCAAGTTACGAACATCCCGCTCTTAGCGATGGAGTTATCAAAGCTGTATTTGAGCTTTGCTCCAATACCTGGCTTAGAAGCGGTTGGTTTTACTGGTTCGCCCTGAGAGCCTTGGCCATAGGTGCGTTCTTGTGTTTTATTGGTCATAATGCCCAATTTTAGCGAATCAGGCCCTAATGGCTGTGGCTAAAGTTCGCCTAAGAGAACTATTGAGAGCGTCTCCACAGCACTACAGAGGTGGACCTCTTTGGTCTACTACCTGAAGGGAGGCTAACTGTTCCAGAATCCCCAACTGCAAACACTCGAGCCCCTGGCTGCTTCTGAGATAGCTCTTCAACCAGTTTCTCTAGTTCATTAACCCTTATCTTCATATCCACTACATAGTTCTCTAGATCAAGGATTCTCTTAATAGCAACTAGGGAGACTCCTTCGCTAGATAGCTTTGCTACCTCAGCTAATTGGCTCACATTGCGAAGGGTATATCTTCTGGACTGGCCAATAGTTCTACTTGGTCTAACTAGACCCATGCGGTCATACTGACGAAGAGTCTGTGGGTGCATCTTGGCTAGTTCAGCTGCTGCTGCAATAGTCAGGATAGGTGCATCAGGATCAATGTGATTCATTAGAGAAGTCCTGCTCTATTAAGTAGATCTTGTCTTGGGTCTTCTTTAGGAAGTAGTTCATCAAATTCAGCAAGAGCTTTAGCAGCCTTGTCGCTTATGTGTGAAGGAACTAGAACTTCAACGCTTGCTAGAAGATCGCCAACACCTTTAGCTGTTGTTACACCTTTACCTTTAACTCTTAACACTCTTCCATTAGGGGTGTTAGGAGCAACCTTTAGTTTGACTGGATCTCCACCAAGAGTTGGCACAGAAATAGTTGCACCTAAAACAGCTTCAGCAAAAGTAACTGGAACAGTCAGACGTAAGTTGTTTCCATCTCTACTAAACACAGGATGAGGTTTAACAGAAACAGTAATAATCA
>CANLCU010000044.1 GCA_947489135.1 Micrococcales bacterium | reverse complement strand
ATGAATTAGATGATGTTCATCAGTGAGTGCTTCTTTAGCCATAGCTAGAGTAGGCCCGAACTTACCTATCCGAATGAGTGGAAAGGTGAGAAGTATCGAAGCTCTTCTTTCCCATAAGTTTTCAGACTTAGCTAATTCTCTTAGAAAAGGTGCTCCGTAACCTAGGTGCCTAGAAAGTATCTCTCCCATGTATGGAGCGCTAGCGTCAATCAGATCCCAGTTATTGACCTTGTAGTCCTTGACTAGCCCTAACCAGAACTCGAATAGTTCAATACGTTCGGAGTCGTCTTTAGCTTTTGCATACTTGTGATTCAGAATTACAAGAGCTGTCAGACGATCCTCGTGATACTTAGAGCTAGCTAAAGTAACTAGCTCTTCGTGAGGAAGGTCTTTGTACTTCTTAGCAATAAGCCTGGTGTCAGGAACTGTAATGCCAAGGAAAATATCTCCAGCACCGTAGGAGTCTTCGCCAAAGACTTTAGTCTTAGCAGAACCTATTGCCCAGTCTTTGCTAGCAACAGCTCGCAAATCTTTTCTGAGCTGAGTTAGCTGACTCATTTAGCTAAGGTTGCCAATCACAACTAGTGAATCCCCTGCAACAGGAACAAACTCACTGGTCTTTGACGGGTTTAGAACAACACCGGTTGAACCTTCAGCACCAGTACCTGATGCCAAACGATATCCAATCGCTGATTCACCGTGGTTACGAGCTACTGCTACTAGCTCCGCGAATGAAACCGCCTTGCCAATCTTGGCGTACTCGCTGATGTCTCTAACATTTAGAGTTGCACCTTCAGCATCGAATAGGTCTTCAAATACTGGCGCAAGAGCTGGGTTCTCGCTGATCTGAGCAATAAGCAACGCAGCTAATGAATCGCTCACAACTAGATCATCAACCGCGGCAACTCTAGCGAGCTCTGATTTTCTTGAGTCAAGAATTTCAGCAACTAGACGTGTTGGCTCAACACCGTTACCTTCGGCAGCGAACAGTTGGTTCATCTGCAACATAGTCAGCATTGTTTGAGCATCTGCTTCACTCTGGCTAATTGCGTTACGGTAACCAAGAACGATTACTTCATTGAACTTCTTACCCTTAGCAGCTGCAATCAGGTCATCAACATCACCTGACACGCTAGAGAAGGTTACCTTCACGGAACCAAACTTTAGGTTCTTTAGTTCATCAGCTGCAACGTATCTTGACTGAGCAACGATATGAACTGTTGAACCCTTAGGTAGGAAGCTAGCTAGTTCATTTAGAACTGTTCTACCCATTGAAGACCAACCAATTATTAGAAGGTGCTCTGCTGGGTCTTTCTTCTTAGCAACAGCGGTTACCTTCTTCTTTGAGATGTCATCACGCACACCTGTGTAGACAACCTTGTCGTCATCTTCAGCAATAGCAATAACTCTCATGCCTTTTTTGATCTTAAAGTTCTGAGCAGGGTTAACCATTGCTGTGCCATTTGCATCTAGTAGACCAATTACAGATGCCTCATTGAATGCTAGAAGTGCATCTGCATAAGTCTTGCCATGAAGAGCGGGAACATCAGCGAAGTAAATCTCATCGCCATCAAAATCGAGTAGGTCTAGAACAACTGCTGCTAGCCCTGGTCTACGTGATGCTTGTGCTGTAACACGAGCAATGATCTCTTGTGATCTAACCGGAATAACTTGACCTAGGGTTGCAACACTTAGTGCTTCACCTGTGTTGGCATCATCAATCTCAGTAATAATCTTGATTTCTGTGTTTGGGTTCACCGCCTTGATAGCAAGAACAGCACTAACAACGTTTGCATCTCCTGATTCATCACTGTCTAGAACAATGATTGATTTAGCATTTGCAATGTTTGTTCTCTTTAGATCTTCAGGGTTAGTTACATCACCAGTTCTAGTAACTACCTTTAGCTTTCCTAAATCATTAGCTCTAGCTTCAATCTCACCTTCCATGAAGTCACGAGTTTGGTTAGAGAAGATAACTACGTTTGCCTTCTTCACGTTTGAATTAGCAACAGCCAGTTCTTTCAAGATTGGGTAAATACGGTTAGACCAACCCAAGATAAGGGTGTGGTTATTGACAATGATTGGGCTCTTACCCTTACGAAGCTTTTCAAAGGTTCTAGTGATTGCACCAACGATAAAACCTGTTACAGCACCACCGAGAGCTACTGTGCAGGCCCAGGTTAGGAAGCTAAGAATACGTTCTGCCCAAGTAGCTTCTGCACCTTTACCAAAAAGAGTTGCAAATGACTGCCAGAAAGTTTCAAACTCAAACACAACCTGTGCATCAGGACGGGTAATGAATGGCAGAGCAAACAAGATAGCTCTAATGAAGACCAACAAGATGCTGAAAACGATCATTAGGACCAGCATCCAAGTTACGAACATCCCGCTCTTGGCGATGGAGTTATCAAAGCTGTATTTGAGCTTTGCTCCAATACCTGGCTTAGAAGCGGTTGGTTTTACTGGTTCACCCTGAGAGCCTTGGCCATAGGTGCGTTCTTGTGTTTTATTGGTCATAATGCCCAATTTTAGCGAATCAGGGGCTACTGGCTGTGGCTAAAGTTCGCCTAAGAGAACTATTGAGAGCGTCTCCACAGCACTACAGAGGTGGACCTCTTTGGTCTCCTACCTGAAGGCAGGCTAACTGTTCCAGAATCCCCAACTGCAAAGACACGAGCACCCGGCTGCTTCTGAGATAGCTCTTCAACCAGTTTCTCTAGTTCATTGACCCTTATCTTCATGTCAACTACATAGTTCTCTAGATCAAGGATTCTCTTAATAGCAACTAGGGAGACTCCTTCGCTAGATAGCTTTGCTACCTCAGCCAATTGGCTGACATTGCGAAGGGTGTATCTTCTTGACTGGCCGATAGTTCTGCTTGGTCTAACTAGACCCATGCGGTCATATTGACGAAGAGTCTGTGGATGCATCTTGGCTAGTTCAGCTGCTGCTGCAATAGTCAGGATAGGTGCATCAGGATCAATGTGGTTCATTAGAGAAGTCCTGCTCTATTAAGTAGATCTTGTCTTGGGTCTTCTTTAGGAAGTAGTTCATCAAATTCAGCAAGAGCTTTAGCAGCCTTGTCGCTTATGTGTGAAGGAACTAAAACTTCAACAGATGCTAAAAGATCGCCAACACCTTTAGCTGTTGTTACACCTTTACCTTTAACTCTTAACACTCTTCCATTAGGGGTGTTAGGAGCAACCTTTAGTTTGACTGGATCTCCACCAAGAGTTGGCACAGAAATAGTTGCACCTAATACAGCTTCAGCAAAAGTTACCGGAACAGTGAGACGAAGGTTATTTCCATCTCTACTAAACACTGGATGAGGTTTAACAGAAACAGTAATAATCAAATCTCCGTTAGGTCCACCGTTAGGTGAAGCTGCACCTTTGCCACGAAGTTTAATCTTCTGACCATCTAAAACTCCGGCAGGAATTTTTGCATTAATTGGATCCATACCTGCGTAGTTCAACTTAATTGTTGTTCCATTAACAGAATCAATGAATGGAAGTTCAGTTGTTGCAGTTAGATCTTGTCCTGGCATCGGACCACCGAAACCACCAAAGCCTCTTCCGCCTCCGCCAAACAAGTTAGCAAAAACATCTTCAAAGCCAGGGTTAGATTGTCCTTGACCACCGGGAGCTGTAAATCTTGCTCCACCGCCCATAGCTCTGAACTGATCGTATTCTCTTCTTTGTTCTTTATCTGAAAGAACAGAATATGCTTCAGAGATTTCTTTGAACTTAGCTTCAGACTTAGCATCATCTGGATTTGAATCTGGATGATATTTTCTTGCTAGCTTTCTATAAACCTTCTTGAGCTCTGCTTCAGTTACATCTTTAGCGACGCCAAGAACTTTATAGAAGTCCTTCTCTAACCAATCTTGACTAGCCATCTCTTAACTACTTCGCTTCAGGAATAAAAACTGCAACCATTGCTGGACGAATAATACGATCACCTAGTTTGTATCCAGGAGAGATTACATCCGCAATAACATTCTCTTCTACTTCAGCAGAAGGTGTCTGCACTAATGCGTTATGTAATTCAGGATCAAACTTCTCACCCTTCGCACCAAAGACAACTAGACCGAACTTGTCTCCGCCGTTACGCAGCTTGTTTAGAACTGCAGCAAAAGGAGAACCTTCTAGATCGCCGTGTGCCTCTGCAAGAGATAGGTCATCGAATGCAGGCAGAAATGCTCTGATAACTTCAGCAATCGCCGCATTGCGAGCAACATCTCTGTCTCGCTCAACACGAGTCTTGAAATTAACAAACTCAGCCTGCAGTCTCTGCAAATCAGCTAGAAGCTCTGCTTCCTTGCTGATAGGCCCAGTCTCTTCAACTAGGTCCTGTAATTCAGCATCTAGCGGGTCCTGAGGAGAGTCAGTGCCTGAAGGCACTGACCCGTTGTCCTCAGACATTACTTCTTCTCTTCTTCTTCGTCGACTACTTCAGCGTCAACAACATCCTCAGTTGAAGGTGCTTCTTGCTCTGCTTCTTGTGAAGCAGCAGCGTAGATAGCTTCGCCCAACTTAGTCTGTGATTCGTTCAGCTTCTCAAGAGCTGACTTCACTGCATCGAAGTCTTCTCCTGCAAGAGCAGTCTTTAGAGCGTCAACATCTGCTTGCACATCTGTCTTTACTTCTTCAGAAAGCTTCTGGTCGTTGTCCTTGATCAATTTCTCAATCTGGTAAACCATCTGCTCACCCTGGTTACGAGTGTCTGCTTCTTCGCGACGCTTCTTGTCTTCAGCTGCGTGCTCTTCTGCATCTTTAACCATGCGCTCAATGTCTTCCTTAGACAATGAAGAACCACCGGTAATAGTCATTGACTGTTCCTTGTTAGTTCCCTTGTCTTTAGCTGACACGTGCACGATACCGTTTGCATCGATGTCGAAAGTAACTTCGATCTGAGGCAAACCTCTAGGTGCTGGAGCAATACCAGTTAGTTCAAAGTTTCCAAGAGACTTGTTGTCTCTAGTGAAATCTCTTTCACCTTGGTAAACCTGGATGCTAACTGCAGGTTGGTTGTCATCAGCTGTTGTGAAAACTTCTGATCTCTTTGTTGGAATCGCAGTGTTACGTTCAATCAACTTAGTCATGATTCCTCCCTTGGTTTCAATACCAAGAGATAGTGGAGTCACGTCAATCAATAGAACGTCTTTACGCTCACCTTTTAGAACACCAGCCTGAAGAGATGCACCAACTGCAACTACTTCATCAGGGTTAACACCCTTGTTAGCTTCTCTACCCCCGGTAAGGCTCTTAACAAGTTCTGCAACCTGTGGCATACGAGTTGAACCACCAACAAGAATTACGTGTGCAATGTCAGCGACCTTCACACCTGCTTCTTTGATTACATCGTTGAAAGGCTTACGAGTGCGCTCCAACAAATCATTTGTTAGTTGTTCGAACTGTGCACGAGTAATTGTCTCGTCCAAGTTAGCTGGACCATTCTCGGTTAGAGAAAGGTAAGGCAACTGAACGTTAGTTGACATTGACTGTGAAAGTTCTTTCTTAGCTTGCTCAGCTGCTTCCTTTAGACGCTGAAGAGCGATCTTGTCTTTAGCAACATCAACACCAGTTGTTTCCTTGAACTTCTTAACCAAGTGATCAACAAGTCTCTGGTCCCAGTCATCTCCACCTAGGCGGTTATCACCTGAGGTTGCCTTTACCTGGATAGTTGAGAAGCCATCATCTTTTCCAACTTCTAGAAGTGAAACGTCAAATGTTCCACCACCTAGGTCGAATACCAAGATCAATTCATCTTCTTTACCTTTATCAAGACCATAAGCAAGAGCTGCTGCTGTTGGCTCGTTGATAATTCTTAGAACGTTTAGACCAGCAATCTCACCTGCTTCTTTGGTTGCTTGACGCTCGGCGTCATTGAAGTAAGCAGGAACAGTGATAACTGCATCTGTTACTGGCTCACCTAAATAGGTCTCAGCATCTCTCTTAAGCTTTCCTAAGATACGAGCTGATAGTTCTTGGGCGGTGTATTTCTTACCGTCAACATCAAAGTTCCATGTGGTACCCATGTGACGCTTCACCGAAGCAATGGTGCGATCCACGTTTGTTACTGCCTGGCGCTTAGCGGTCTCACCGACAAGCACTTCGCCGTCCTTAGTGAATGCAACGATCGAAGGGGTTGTGCGGAAACCTTCTGCGTTAGCAATAACGGTTGGTTCTCCACCTTCTAATACGCTTACTGCGCTGTTTGTTGTACCTAGGTCAATACCTACTGCACGTGCCATGTGGTTGTTCTCCTTATTAGTGCCCGCCCTTACTGGGCCGCAGCTTTTGTGTCTCAAAACTCGAACTTGAGCCTTGTTGACTCAAGTTTCACAAATCCAAAGCGTTATGTCAAGCAAACAACCTGAAAACTTGATGTGAGTCGGCTCAAGTTCGCTCAAGGCAAACAAGCCACTTAATCGTTGTGAAAAAGTACCTAAAACCAGGCATCTTTAGAGCCTTTAACCACCAAACTTTTCCTATGACTAATTCAACGAAGCCAAGATCAAAACACGCTACCTGGGCATGGATGCTATGGGACTGGGCTGAACAGCCTTTCCCAACAATCATGCAGACGTTCATCTTTCCGGTGTTCCTGGCTTCAGCCGCTGGTGCTGTAGCTGCTAGCTGTACAAACCCCGACCTCGAGAATTCTTTCGACGCTCAGCTTGGTTTGACCACCATAATTGCCGGTATCGCGCTAGCTCTTATTGCTCCGGTACTCGGAAGACGAAGCGACACTAACGGCAAGAGAAAGTTTTGGTTACTAACAAACACTTACATCCTCGTCGCTCTTATGGTTGCTGCCTTCTTCTTGGAGGCAAAGCCTGAGTATGTCATTCCCGGATTGATCATTTATGGTGTGGGGTCTGTGGTGCAAGAGTCCGCTTTCATTAGTTACTACGCAATGCTCAAACAGGTATCTACTGAAAAGAACATCGGCCGCATTTCTGGATTCGCATGGGCGCTCGGTTACGTTGGTGGAATCATTCTTTTGGTTCTCGCACTGGTTGGGTTTATTCAAACAGAATCTCCTTGGTTTGGGCTCCCAAGTGAAGGTGACCTAGGCGTGCGTGCCGTCTTCTTAATGGCTGCGGTGTGGATGTTGGTCTTCTCAATTCCTCTCATGCTTTTCGTGAAGGAGATTCCTGCTAAAGCAGGAGCTAAGCGCGAAACAATTAAGGAGTCATACAAGTCCATTGCTCGTCAACTTGTAAATATGCGTAAAGATGCGCCAGAGGCATTCAAGTTCCTAATTGCTAGCGCAATCTTCCGGGACGGTTTGGCAGGTGTATTTACGTTCGGTGCCGTCATCGGTGCTCTAGTTTTCTGTTTTGAAACAGCAGACATTATCATTTACGGAATTGCTGCAAATGTGATTGCGGGAATCGGAGCAGCAATCGGTGGATTGCTGGATGATCGTCTCGGAAGCAAGAAAGTTATCGCAACATCTCTTGTGGGCTTGATTCTTGCAGGTAGTGGGGTGTTCTTCTTCTCTTCATTTGGAGCATCTGCATACTGGATCTTTGGATTGATGCTTGCTCTATTTGTGGGCCCTGCACAAGCTTCTGCTAGAACTTTTGTGGCAAGGTTTGCACCAGCTGAACGCGAGGGAGAGATCTTTGGTCTCTACCAGTTCACAGGAAGAGCAGTCAGCTTCCTAAGTGGTGTTATGTGGACTCTATCAATCACTTTTGCACAGATAGTACTTGG
>CANLCU010000043.1 GCA_947489135.1 Micrococcales bacterium | reverse complement strand
GTTCCATTTACTTTCATAGCCTGACGAAGAACTGCAACGTCAGGCATTTTCAAAGAAGTCTTAGCTCTGAGGTTTGCAAGTGAAGCTGAATCTTCTGGCTCGATAGGTGTTATCTGAAGCCCTAGAGAGTTCACCATCTTTTGGAACTTCTCAAGTTGACCTGCTCGAGCAGGATGAACCATAACTTCAGCTTGAGTTAGGGAACTCATTTGCAAGTCGAAACTTGCAGTGTCTCTAAACATTTCCATGGCCCAGTGGTGGTGGGTGTCATTGGAGGAAACAAGTGCGATCAAGGCACTCGCATCGAGGACTACTACTCTGGCCAATCTTCTGCCATTTCTTCTTTCCAGTTGGTTGGCCAGATCCCGTCCATAGACCCCGCTACCTTCTTTACGGAGGCAAGGCGGCTCTGAGTTCTTTTGGATTCTTCGTTTTCGAGGGCTTGAAGGCCTGCTTCTATAATCTTTCTCAAAAGTAGCGTGCGTTGCTCTGCAAGCTCAGGCCATTGTTTGGCTGCTTGGCTAAGACCTTGGCTTATCTGATCGGTCTCGGTAATCATGTGTCTAGGTCTTGCGGTAGGCATGTCAGTAGTGTAGCACTTTGTTCATAAGTGCAACACTTTCCAGATTGTAGTGGCTAGTCTTTCCAAATTCATGAAATCTCTGCTTGCAGAGGGCTTTCTTTGGATGGTAAATCTGGCTCAAATGGCTAACTCCTTACAACAACTAGACTTGGTGAAAAGTTATCTTCTATAAGGAGCAACGTGTCCCTAATTGGTGTAGTAGCAGAGCCACAGGCGGAAGCTAGAGTAGCCGCCACCCCTGAAACAGTAAAAGTCATTAGATCCCTTGGATTCGACGTTGTTGTTGAATCAGGTGCAGGAGCTAAGGCTTCTTTCCCAGATTCTGCCTATGAGGCTGCAGGTGCAAAGGTTGTAGCTACTGCAGCAGCTTGGGACGCCGACATTGTGCTGAGGGTAAATGCTCCATCAGATGATGAAATCAAGTTACTCAAAAAAGGTGCGGTCCTAGTTGGTGTTCTATCTCCAGCCCTAAAGCCAGAACTACTTACTGCACTTGCTGCCCAAGGTGTTACTGCTTTGGCTATGGATGCGGTTCCAAGAATTTCTAGAGCACAGTCAATGGACGTGCTTAGCTCTATGGCAAACATCGCAGGTTACCGTGCAGTGATTGAAGCAGCTCATGAATTTGGTCGCTTCTTCACAGGCCAAGTAACAGCAGCTGGAAAAGTAGCTCCAGCAAAGGTCTTAGTTGCTGGAGCTGGTGTTGCAGGTCTTGCAGCAATTGGTTCAGCATCTAGCTTGGGTGCAATTGTGCGAGCAACAGATCCAAGACCAGAAGTTGCTGACCAGGTGAAGTCAATTGGTGGGCAGTATCTAGCTGTTGAAGTAGAAGAGCAGATGCAGTCAAGCGATGGTTATGCCAAAGAAACCAGCAAGGCATATGAGCAAAGAGCAGCTGAGCTTTACTCAGAGCAGGCAGCTGATGTGGACATTATTATTACCACCGCTTTGATTCCAGGAAGACCAGCTCCACTTCTTATTACAGCTAAGGATGTTTCTCTAATGAAACCGGGCAGCGTAATCGTTGACATGGCAGCAGCTCAGGGTGGAAACGTAGCAGGATCGGTAGCTGGACAAAAAGTTGTTACTGAGAACGGTGTAACTATTTTGGGTTACACAGATCTTCCTTCTCGTCTGCCAGCTCAGTCATCTCAGCTTTATGGAACAAACCTTGTGAACCTTCTAAAGCTTCTAACTCCAGCTAAAGACGGAAACGCAGTTATTGACTTCGAAGATGTTGTTCAGCGATCAGTAACAGTTGTGAAATCAGGTGAGATTACTTGGCCACCACCACCGGTCCAAGTATCAGCAGCTCCTGTTGCAAAAGCTGAAGAAGTTGTTATTCCAGAGAAGAAGAAAATGTCTTCTAGAACTAGAGCGTCACTAATTGCTGTAGGTCTAGCAGGTTTAGTTGGTCTTGTTTCTCTAGCTCCAGCTCCACTGCCGGAGCACTTTCTAGTTCTAATGCTCTCGGTTGTTATTGGGTTCTATGTGATTGGTAAAGTGCACCATGCTCTACACACCCCACTGATGAGCGTTACAAACGCTATCTCTGGAATTGTGGTGGTGGCTGCTGTCTTGCAGATCACTGATGCCAACGTTTTGATTCAAGTTCTTGCTGCGTCAGGTGTATTACTTGCTAGCATCAACGTCTTTGGTGGCTTCGCGGTAACTTCTCGAATGCTCAAGATGTTCACTAGAGGAGACAAATAATGACTGTTCAAGCCATCGCTAACGCAGCATACGTTGCTGCTGCACTGTTGTTCATCATGAGCCTTGCGGGCCTAAGTAAGCATGAAACCGGTAGAACCGGTATTCGCTATGGAGTTACCGGTATGGCTATAGCCATGGCAGCAACCATCTGGCTATCTTTCTCTGGTGAGTGGAGTGAAACATCTTTCATTGGCTTAGGTCTTCTAGTTGTAGCACTTATTGCAGGTGGAGTTATTGGATTATGGCGAGCCAAGGTTGTAGCAATGACCGGTATGCCAGAGCTAATCGCTCTCTTCCACAGCTTCGTAGGTCTAACTGCAGTTCTAGTTGGTTGGAATGGAGCACTGCACGCTAAAGAGATGTCTGCTGAACTAGCTGCTGTTCACAGTGCTGAAGTTTTCATCGGAGTCTTCATCGGTGCTATTACCTTCACTGGTTCGATAGTTGCTTACCTAAAACTCTCTGCCAAGATCTCTTCAAAGCCACTAATTCTGCCAGGTAGAAACTACATAAACCTAGTAGCACTAGTTGGCTTTATTGCTCTAACTGTTGCTTACGTAATTACTACAGACATTGCTCTACTAATTGCAGTTACTGTTTTGGCTCTAGCTCTTGGCTGGCACCTAGTGGCATCCATTGGTGGAGGAGACATGCCAGTGGTTGTCTCAATGCTTAACAGCTACTCAGGTTGGGCAGCGGCAGCAACAGGATTCCTACTAAGCAACAACCTATTGATTGTTACCGGTGCTCTAGTTGGTTCCTCAGGTGCGTACCTTTCATACATCATGTGTAAAGCGATGAACCGAAGCTTCATAGCGGTTATCTTTGGTGGTTACGGAATTGAAGCAGCACCTCAAGGTGAAGAAGAAACAGGCGAGCACACTGAAATAGATGCTGCCTCTGTTGCTGAACTACTTAGCTCAGCTAAGACAGTTGTGATTACTCCAGGCTATGGAATGGCGGTAGCTCAGGCTCAGTACCCAGTTGCAGAACTTGCCAAGAAATTGCGTGAGAAGGGTGTGGATGTGAAGTTTGGAATCCACCCTGTTGCAGGACGTCTTCCAGGCCACATGAACGTACTTCTTGCTGAAGCCAAGGTGCCTTACGACATCGTTCTAGAAATGGACGAGATCAATGACGACCTAGCAAAGACTCAGGTAGTTCTAGTCATTGGAGCTAACGACACAGTTAACCCAGCAGCAACTGAAAACCCATCAAGCCCGATTGCCGGTATGCCGGTGCTAAAAGTTTGGGAAGCAGAGACTGTGATTGTCTTCAAGAGATCAATGGCTTCTGGCTATGCAGGAGTTGCTAACCCACTGTTCTATAAGCCAAATGCCAAGATGCTATTCGGTGATGCTAAAGACAAGGTCAACGATATCCTTAAAGCTCTTTAGGGGCTGATTACTGGCGGAGAATGGGGGATTCGAACCCCCGAGGGCTTGCACCCAACCAACTTTCCAAGCTGGCGCCATAGGCCACTAGGCGAATTCTCCTGGGATGTATCTCGGACTTGTCTAGTTTAGTTGGGGATTAGAGAACCCCAATACAGCCAGATCTAGGCCCAATTGAGAACGACGATGTCTGAAGCCAAGAGTAGGGTGATATCTGGATAAAGGAGTTCTAATGATGGGTTTATCAAAGAGACAAATCAACTGGCTGATTGTCACTGTGTCACTGTTTACTGGGTCACTATGGGTCTGGCTAGATGGCAGATCTAAGGGGGATAACTCCGCATACATGGTGGTGGTTTACTCTTTTGCAATACTCGTTGCGTACTCAACGTTCCTCTTTTTGAGTAATCGAGGTAAGAATCGGGACGTCCTAGAGTCTTTGCATAAACAAGCAGCGATTCTTGAGGTTATGGAGAGCGGTGATTTTGAAGAAGATGATTACGTGTTCTCCGCCAGAAAGGGCGAAGTGGTTATTGCTCGAGTCAACGAAACCATATTGAATGAGTTCAGAAGCAATGGCTCAACGAGCTCAGGTGGCTTCGGAGGAGTGAGCCTCCCAATCTTTGGAAATGTAAGAGCAAACGTTGGTGGCTACTCAGGCAGAAGCAGAAGAAACCCAGAGGAGTCAACACCAATAGATGTTGGCACCTCGACCTACACAAACCAGAGAATTGTCTTTGCGGGTGAGAATGTAGTTCGTGAGTTTGATTTAGACAAGCTTGTGAACCTAGAAGCGGGGGACAACGGCATCACCTTGACTATCGCTGTTTCCAATAGAGACAAGGCTTCAATGCTTTCCTCAGTTAACTTTGATGATCTGACCCCGGGCATAGCTGCCAGCATCGCTGTTGCCTATCAAGAAGGTGGACAAGCTTTGGCCTTGGAGAAGATTAGGGAAACCCGAAAGCAGATCGCTGATGCTATCGCTTTGCAGGACGCCAAGTCCTCAAAGAAAGCCTCTATCCGCCGCTAGTTGGAATTAGCGCGCCTATGGCTCAGCTTCAATTGGCTAGTTTGAGAGAATTCTTAACCAGAGGTTTAGATGGCATTTACCTTGAAAATACTCCTCGGAGAAGCTGTTTTCATAGTCTTCGAACGTGCGAGTTGCCATAGTCACTGAAAGTTTTCCACCGGTGTTCAACGGTGTGGCAAACTCTGTCGTCAGAGTATTAGAAACCCTCAAAGCTGAAGGGCATGAGGCAATTGTCATTGCCCCGACAACTCCAGGTAAGTACTTCAATGGCTTTAGGACACATCGCGTGCCTTCAGTATCTTTCTTTCAATTCCAGCTAGGCCTACCTAATCCATTTGTTGCCAAAATACTTGAAGACTTTAAGCCAGATGTTGTTCATGCTGCATCGCCAGTATTGTTAGGGGCACAGGCAGTGGCATGGGCTCAACGAAACTTTGTTCCATCGGTAGCAATTTTTCAAACGGACATCGCTGCATATGCTGAACGCTATGGATTCAAGGCGCTTCGACCTTTTGTTGACAGAGCTATGGCAAACTTTCACGCAGGCGCAACAATTAACTTAGCGCCTACGACAGAAGTTTCCGATTACCTCAGAAGAATTGGACTAAGTAATGTTTCAGTCTGGGGTAGAGGAGTAGATCTCGACCTGTACCACCCAAACCGAAAGTCAGGCGAAGGAGCATTGAGCATCCGAACCCAAATAGCACCAAAGGGTGAGAAGATTGTGGGTTTTGTTGGGCGACTTGCAGCTGAGAAGCAGGTTGACAGATTCAGTGAACTATTCAAGATTCCAAACACTGCGTTCCTAATCGTTGGCGATGGGCCAGAACGGGATTCTTTAGAGAGTAAGTTCCGAGGGGCTAACGTAAAATTCGTGGGTAAGAAGAGCGGGGAAGAGCTAGCGGACTGCTATGCAAGCATGGATGCTTTTGTGCACTTCGGAACAGAAGAAACTTTTGGGCAAACAATTCAAGAGGCTCAAGCTGCAGGTGTGCCGGTCTTAGCTCCAAATTCTGGTGGGCCAAAGTTTCTAATTGAATCGGATGCGTCAGGTTATCTAATTGATCCAAATGTGCCAAATGGCTTCACCCCAGTTCTTGAAGCACTGCTGAAAGATACTGACTTAGCCGCTCGTATCGGTGAGGGAGGCAGACGCAGTGTTCTTGATAAGTCCTGGGCTGCCAATAATGCCAAGCTCATAGAGTTCTATAGCTCGGCAATTGACCAGGTAAGAATGTCAGACCCGAGAAGACTCTTAGTTGCTTGATCCACAGGTACTCATCGAATCCTTCGGCACATTGGCCGTTCTCGGTGTCGGTCTAATTCTTTTTGTTGAGACGGCCACTATCCTAGGTTCTTTTCTTCCAGGCGATTCATTGATCTTTATTCTTGGAATTACTCTCAGCACTACCCTGAATTTTCCGATCTGGCTTGCCGTTCCCATTGTTATAGTTTCAGCAATCGCAGGAAGTCAGGTTGGGTACTGGACTGGTAAGAAACTAGGTCCAGCCATACTGAACAAACGTAAGCGAAACTTCATTTTCAATGAAGAAAATATTGCTAAATCACATTCAATCATTGAGAAGTATGGGCCTAGGGCAATCGTGCTAGCGAGGTTCATTCCGATACTAAGAGCACTTGTGCCGATGTTCATGGGCATGATGAAAATGGATAGCAAGAAATATTTGAAATACAACATCATAGGAGCACTGCTTTGGGGTGGGGGGTTACTGCTACTCGGCTGGGGTCTTGGTAATCTCCCCATCGTTAGAGAGCACGTTGAACTCTGGGTGATTGGCTTCGTGGTTTTAAGTTCGCTGCCTTTACCATTTGAACTAACTAGGGACTATCTAAAACGCAAGAAAGCTAAGAAGCTCTCAGATAGTCAGAACTAAGCGATCCAGCTGAAACGTATTCACGAGCAGGCTCAAAGTCCATGGCTATGCCTTTGTATGAAGTTAGCTCTGGAAGCTTGGGCTCTAAACCATCCCCAGAAGTTACACCCCTGGCCCGTCTAACCATAAATGGAATGACGTGCAATACGACCCAGCGCGATGTACCAATCAGTCCTCGCTTGGGTATCCAAATTTCACAGTCGTCAAATTCACTAAGTCGATACCTAAGCTGAAGTAATTCAGCAGCCTTGTTAGCAACTTTGATGTGTCCAGGTCCAGAGAAATGAACCATGTCTTCAGCCCAGTATCTTACTTCAGCAAGTGAATCTATCCGGTGAACATCGTGAATGGGCACATTCAAATCTTTAGCAACTCTTTCAATCATCTCCGTCATAGTTGTAGCCAGCCTTGCCAAACGTCTGAAGACCACCAGGTGAATTGGATTAATCGTGTTTGAAACTATTACACGGCAGCCAGCATCGAGGAGTTTCTGGATACCATCTCGATATACCCTTTCAAGCTCAGGTAAGTTTTCGGCCCTGCAGAAGAAGTCATTCTGACCGGCCATAACAGTCACTAGATCAGGCTTCAGAAGAAGGGCTCGATCTAGCTGAGATCCCATAATTGCGGCTATGTTAGCGCCGCGAATTGCAAGATTGGCATACCTAAATTCGCAGCCTTCTAAATCTGCTTCTCTTGCTAACAGGGTAGCCAAGCGGTCTGTCCAGCCAGAGTGGACGCGGCGTTCGAGAAAAGAAAAGTCGCCTAAACCTTCGGAGAGTGAATCTCCGATTGCCACATAGCTAGTAACAACTTGCCTCACAATCTCAATTTTTGTTTGGCGAGTTAAATCCAGGTGAAGTTAGCGGTATGTGTTGATTAAGTAAAGGTTAAGTCAAAGGCTAGGCTCGTTTAGACTTATTTAGGACTCCCCGTGCGGCGTCACCTCGGCCAACTCCCCCAGGATCGAAAGATAGCAAGGGTAACTGGGCTCTGATGGGTGTGCGGGGAGTCTCACAACAATTTCACTCCATTGTCAGGCGAGAGGTTTAGGCTCTAAACGTGTCCACAGCTCTTTATCGTCGTTATCGCCCAGAGTCATTCTCAGAACTCATTGGGCAGACTCAAGTTACCGT
>CANLCU010000042.1 GCA_947489135.1 Micrococcales bacterium | reverse complement strand
CCATCTTTGCAGGAGAAGGCAATCCAGACAGGGATGGTGTTGTTCAGATCTTTGAGTAGTTGAAGCAATACTCGAGCTTCTCTAATCTCAGGAATAGTTTCTATTGCTAGATAGTCAGGTTTACAAGCAATAAGAATTTCTAAGCGTTCTTTGTGGAACTCTCTAAGCTCAGCTTCAGTGGCATCGTAGTTACCTCTGTATTCAGAGCCATCAGCAAGATAAGCACCATAAGGACCAATAGAAGCGGCTACCTTTGGTGAGTTTGCATTACGGGCAAGTTGAATGGAGTTCTTTAGAGCATCAACAACTTCTTGGTGAGTCCAACCCTTAGCTATGCAGCCAGGGAATGACACCTGATAGGTCGAGGTAATGATGATCTCAGCGCCTGCTTTCACAAATGCAACGTGAGCTTCACTAATCTGATCAGGGGCACTCTTTAGTAATTCACCGGTCCATAGCTCTGAGGTGAATGTATTGCCAAGGTCTTCTAGAGCGGTGGCAAGGCCGCCGTCTAAGAGTGTGTAATTCTTACCCATGTACCAAGTCTAACTTGAGGGAGCTTTGAGCTACTTTACCTTCAGGTTGTTTGATGCTTTAGACAAGAAGATAGCAAAGACAAGAGCAACAACTATTCCTGTGCTAATTCCAAGCTCAATTACTGCTCTATCAAAATCTGCTTGAGATTTTCCTGAGGCAAGGGTCATAGAAGCACCAACAGTCAGAATGTGTCTAACCGCTGCGATAACTCCAATGATAAGGAAGTTCTGTAACTGGAATACACCATCTGTATATCTAGCAACAACAGTTCTTAGGATCTCGAGAATGATGATGATGAACAGAATGTCATTGATGGCCTGGATCATTCCAGTAGGGAAGAAAGGTGAAGTATCGAAAACTCTAACTACAGAGAAGTAGAGAGCAGCTACTGCGATACCAAGGAGGAATACTCCCAGGATCACGTGGAAGAGTTCTTCTACTCTTTCCACCCATCTGCCTGGAATTAGTACCTTATGTCTTTCTTTAGTCTCTTTTGCCATATTGGAAATCTAGACCTAAACGGGCTAAATTAGTGCAAAATCGCGCTGAAGAATTATCACGATATCGTCTCGTTCTTGATTGCCTGATGGCCATTAAACCAATGAGTTTTATGGGAGATTTACATGGATGTTCTTCGTAGGTAACTCACACAGGTTATACAGGTAGCAGGGCTCAAGGGGGACTAAGTTTGAAGTATGCATCCAGCACAGCTTCAATCCTCAATTTTTGACACAATCGATGGCCTTCCTATTCACCCCTTGGCTGTGCACGTAGCAGTTGTTTTACTTCCTCTTTCAGCCATTGCACTAGCCTTGCTGATTTTTGTCCCTAAGTGGAGAAAGGCTTACCTGCCGCTTACCTTAGTTGGCTTAGCTATCGCTACCGTATTCACCTTTATTGCAAAGGAATCAGGGGAAGCTCTAGGAGACCGTGTTGGTGAACCTCAAACTCACGAGGATCTGGGCGGCATTCTATTTCCAGCAGCTGTAGGGCTTCTAGCAGTTGGCGTCGCCTTTTACTTTTTAGAAAAGTCTGACAAGCCTAAGTGGGTCATCCAAGCAACAGCTGGTGTTGCAATAGCAGCAATTCTTTCAGTTTCCACCCTTACCTACTTTGTTGGTCATACCGGTGCAGAGGCAACATGGTCTAAACGCATTGGCCCAGTTGATGCGATTCCTACTCCTACTCCGACACCAACAGATACTGAAACCCCAGGCACTGGAATCACAGCTGCCGAGGTTGCAACACACAACAAATCAACAGACTGCTGGATCATCATCAAATCTGATGTCTATGATCTAGCCTCATACATTCAGCAGCACCCAGGTGGTGCTGGGGTGCTTACTAATTTGTGTGGGAAAGATGCAACCCAAGCTTTTGATTCACAGCACTCAACAGAGATGGCTCCTGCCAGCGCTCTTGCTGCTCTTAAGATTGGAACCATTGAAGAGATTCCAACTGCTACTCCAACACCAACTGCCACTCCCACTCCCACTCCAACTAAGACCACTCCTAAGCCAAGTGCAAAGAGTTACACAACTGCTCAGGTAGCAACTCATAAAACAGGTTCAGACTGTTGGAGCATCATAAACAAGAAGGTTTACAACCTAACCTCTTATGTGTCTAACCATCCAGGAGGGACAGCTGTAATCAGCGCTATCTGCGGTAAAGATGGAACCTCTGCTTTCTCAGGACAGCATTCAGGAGAAGCAACACCAACAAGTGTTCTGTCTGGGTTACTAATTGGAACGCTTGCAACATCTACTACAACAGATCCTGCACCAGTTGCAAAGACTTACACTTCTGCACAAGTTGCTTCACACAACTCTGCCTCTAGCTGCTGGGGAGTGGTCAACAACAATGTGTATGATCTAACCTCATATATTTCTTCTCACCCAGGTGGCTCATCTGCAATCAATGCTTTATGCGGAAAAGATGCTACCTCTGCCTTCACAGGTCAGCACGGTGGTGAGTCAAGCCCTACTAACGTTCTTGCAAGCTTCAAGCTAGGAACTCTAAGTGGGACTAACACACTAGATACTGCTCAGGGTGAAGAAGAGGAAGAAGACTAGTTACTTGATTTAGTAACTGCTCTAACAGCAAGCATTCCTAGGGCTGCGCCTACAAGTTGTGCTGCTATGAATGGCAATACAGAACCTGGTTCGATGCCTGCAAATGTGTTGCTAAACACACGTCCTATTGTCACAGCAGGGTTTGCAAAAGAAGTAGATGAAGTAAAGAAGTAGGCAGAACCAATCCAAGCAGCTACTGCTAATGGAATTAGATTCCCTTGCTCACGCTTTGAAAGAATACCGATTAGAGCAATCAAACCTGCAGTTGCAATCACTTCTCCAAGGAGTAAGCCAAAACCTTCTCTAACTCTTGTTGAGATTTGAAGGACTTCTTGGTCAAATATAAGGTTTGCCAATACAGCTCCTGTAACCGCCCCTGTTACTTGAGCAAAGATATAGGACAGAGTTTCTGAGATCTTCTGGCTTTTACCAACTAGTTGAACAAGTGACACTACAGGATTGAAGTGAGCTCCACTTACAGGGGCAAGAACAAAGATCAAAAGCACTAAGGCGAAGATGGTTGAGATTGTGTTGATAATCAGAGCAACACCAGCATCCTGGGAGAGGTTGGTACCCATGATTCCAGAACCAACAACTACACATACCAATAGAGCAGTTCCAAAGAACTCAGCTATAGATTTGCCTAATGTGGTTGGCATGGTTGCAACTCCTATTGGTCTAGAACACTACGCCTAGAGTACTAGAGCAAGGTTGCCGTTCCAAAAGAAACGGGCTCTTGGTTCCCTAATGGCTCACTAGCAGGCAACTCTCGGGTTTCTATGAGAGATTAGGGGTAAAGACCTAAGGGAAATGGTGGAGATCTATGAAGATGACTAAGAAACGTTGGTTCTGGATAGCTGGGGCAGCTTTAGCAGTAGTAACAGTCATTGGATTGGTTATTGTTCCAGCGCTCAATAAGAAAGTTGACTTTGAGACCTATGAGGTTAAGCCAACATCTGTTGTGAAGACAGTTGCTGCCAATGGGCAGCTTGCTGAGACTCAGCTACTTGCTTATGGCCCAAGCGAACAGCCAGTTCTAACTTCAGCTAATGGATCAATTGTTATCCCTGCTCAGTTCGGTGTGAGTCTTGAAGTAGTGAGCATAGAAGTAGCAGTTGGAGACAAGGTTGCAAAAGGGGATTTGCTTTTTACTTATAAGAACCAATTTGGTCTAACAACAAGAGTTGAGGCTCAATCAGCTGGAGTAGTTAGAACAGTTGACACAGCAGAGGGTCTAAGAACCTCTGGTCAGGTAGTCAGTGTTGGAAGTGCCAAACCTGTGGTTTCTGTATTTGCTAGCGAATATGATGCAGATCTTTTGGATATAAGCCAGAGAGCAACAATTGAACTTGATGCCATCAATGCAGTTTTTGAAGGTGGAGTTATTTCGATTGGCCAGGTAGCTACTTCTGTAAGCGGTATAAAGCAGTATGAAGTTCTAGTTGAAGTAACTGAAATTCCTGCCGGAGCAAGATTTGGAATGAGCGCAACTGCCGTTATAGAAGTTGAGCGAGCAGATAGTGTTCTAGCTGTTCCGATGAACGCTCTAGTTGGAGAACTACCTGAGGTACAACTACTTAGAACAGATGCTTCAGGTAGCCAAACAATTGAATGGGTTGAAGTTAAGTTAGGCCTTCGCGGAGATAGCTTGGTTGAAATTACTTCAGGCATTAAAGAAGGCGACTTAGTAATCACAGGTATTGATGGTCAAGTGCCAGCCCCTATTGAATTTGGTCCTCCTCGTGGAGCAGGAAGCAATGGCTGATGAAGTTGTTCGATTAGATAAAGTTCGTAGAGATTATCTAGTTGGTGATCAGGTAACCACAGCTCTAGGCGGGATTGATCTTGTCATAGAGCGAGGTGAGTTTGTTGCAATCGTAGGTCCTTCTGGAAGTGGTAAGTCAACCATGATGAACCTCATCGGTTGTTTAGATAGACCTACTGCTGGTTCAGTGAAGATTGCTGGAGATTCGACAAATGAACTCAATGACAATCAGCTAACCAGTCTTAGATCTAAAGCAATTGGTTTCGTATTCCAACAGTTTCAACTGCTACCCAACACAACAGCAATTGAGAATGTAATGGCACCACTGCTATACCAAGGCAAGAACACTAAAGAGGCAAAGAGAGATGCCACACAAATGCTTACTCAATTAGGTCTTGGCGACAGACTCAACTTTGATAGAAATCGCTTATCCGGTGGGCAACAGCAACGAGTAGCAATTGCCCGAGCACTAGTTACAAGCCCAGACATAGTTTTAGCTGATGAACCAACAGGAGCACTGGATTCAAAGACTGGAGCTGCTGTTATTGAGCTTCTAAAAGATCTACACAGAGACGGCAGAACAGTTGTCCTCATTACCCACGACCTAGAGATAGCTGCAAGTGCTCCTAGAAGAGTCTTTCTTCGTGATGGCTTGATTGAACGCGATGAGCGAGGTGCTAAATGAAACTCTTAGGCACAGCCACATTAGCGCTAAATAGAATCTGGGCTACCAAGATTAGATCTCTTCTAACCATGCTTGGCGTTGTTATTGGTGTTGCAGCCATTGTGGCGCTTACATCCATTGTTGATGGAGCATCGCAAGGAATCAACAAGTCATTAGCTACCCTTGGCACTAACCAGTTGAACATCACAGCTATGGCAGCTGATTCCCTCACTGAGCAGGATGCTCAAGAGCTAGCTGCTCTTGAGAACGTATCAGTCATGTTTGTTCAAGCTCAGAATCAGGGCACTATCGCTACAGGCGATAAGAGAGTGAATGCTCGACTAGTTGGAGTGTCAGCTAAATACTTTGAAGCAGTAAAACCAGAAATTGCACTTGGTTCATATCTATCCAGCAGTTCATTTGCAGCAACAGCCAAAGATGTTGTCTTTGGTGCTGATGCAGCAAATGACTTAGGTCTTACCAAAGCCATGCTTGGGCAAACTGTGAAACTAAATGGACAGGACTTCAGGCTTGTTGGTGTTCTAGATGATCAAGCTGGGTTTGGAACTTCTGGAAGAGTTTACGTTCCCATTGACTCAGCTAGAAAACTCTTTAGCCAATACCCTTACGTCTCAAGCATTGTGATTCAAGCAAACACGGCTGAACAGGTAGACACTCTTCAACTTCAAGCAGATGTCTTGCTTAGAGAGAGATACGGCTTAGGTGCAGAAACTACTGCTCGCTACACCATTACCAACCAAGCATCTTTGATTGCAGCTGTTGGTTCAATTACAGCTACCCTCGGTTTGCTACTCACAGGTATCGCAGCAATCAGCTTGATTGTTGGCGGTATTGGGATCATGAACATCATGTTGGTCTCGGTTAGAGAGAGAACTCGAGAGATCGGTGTTAGAAGAGCTATTGGTGCCAAGCAGTCCAACATTCTTACCCAGTTCCTAATTGAAGCGATAGTGCTTTCATTAGCTGGTGGTGTTGTTGGACTCATCCTCGGAGAGATAGCAGCATTCTTCCTGGCAGTAATTGGAGACTGGGTCTTCTCAATTCGTTTAGACACAGTAGGGCTAGCTCTAGGTTTCAGCTTGCTAGTTGGAGTTGTCTTTGGAGTGTGGCCAGCAAGAACAGCAGCCAAGCTAGAACCTATTGATGCTCTGAGATTTGAGTAACCATTTCAGGTTCTAGTGGAATAATGTAATCAACCGATAGAGGTCAAGATATGGAAAAGATTAAAGGCTTACTAGCCAAGCTTCCTCACCCAGTTCGATGGGTGCTGACCATGGTCATCGGATTTATCTTGCTTATCCTTGGATTAATCATGATGGTTACCCCAGGTCCTGGCCTACTGTTCATATTCTTTGGACTTTCTATCCTTGCCTTAGAAATCAAATGGGCTCAGGAAGTAAACAAGCAAGGCATGCAGGGACTAGAAAAGATAATGGCCAAGCTAAAGAGCATTTTCAAACGAGACCAGAAACCTAAAGAGTAGCCGTTTGCTACTGCTAGCAGATTCCATCAGGCTGGGTCAATAACGTACTATCTTCCAATACGCTGTTTGCTATGAGTGTAAAAGCAGAGAGCCATTCCAAGACGGTACTAAGTGCCCGTAATGGCAACCTTGCTACTTTCGCTACTAGTGGGTTCCTGTTTGCTTCTTGGCTAGCCAGGATTCCTGACGTCAAGCAATTGCTAGATATTGGAACCGGCACACTTAGTTTTCTTCTATTGGCATTGGCTTGCGGTTCTCTTGTTGGTTTACCAATCACTGGAAGAGTTGCAGACAAGATAGGGACTAAAAACACAGCTCGCATTGGAGCTGCTGCAGGAATAGTTGGGCTACTTATCACCTGCTTTTCAATCACTTTTAGCCAAGATCTTGTTGCGCCAATTGTCGCCTTAGTTCTAGTCGGCTTTGGAATTGGTATGTGGGATGTTGCTCAGAATCTAGAGGGCACCATCATTGAGCAGAAGCTAGGTAAAGCAATCATGCCTTGGTTTCATGCTGCCTTCAGTGGAGGAACTCTTCTAGGTGCTCTCATAGGATCACAGGCCACAAGATTTCAGATTCCACTGTCGATTCATCTAACTGTAATTTCAGTAATCACCGCACTCGTTCTACTTTGGGGAACTAATAAATTCATTGCTGCTGAAGTAATCGAGCATAAGAATGCTGAAGGTATAAAGATAAAACAAAAGTCTGCATGGACTGAACCAAGAACACTGCTTATTGGTGTCATGGTGCTAGCAGCTGCTTTCACTGAAGGAACAGCTAATGACTGGATTGCGGTTGCCTTTGTTGATGGACATGGCACCACAGCAACTCAGGGAGTCTTTGGTCTTTCAGCTTTCTTACTATTCATGACTGCAGGTCGAGTATTTGGAAGCATGGCACTAAACAAATTTGGTCGAGTACTTGTGCTTAGAGTTCTTTTTGCAGCAGCACTAATTGGTAGCTTGCTATTTGTTTTTGGGGGACCGGTTGGAGCATACTTCGGAGCAGCTATCTGGGGGCTAGGAGCAAGTCTAGGATTCCCAGTTGGAATGTCAGCTGCGTCAGATGATCCAAAGAGAGCAGCGGCAAGAATAAGTGTTGTTTCAACTATTGGATATTGTGCATTCCTGGCAGGACCGCCATTAGTTGGTTTCTTAGGTGAAGAAGTTGGAATACTGGTGGCTCTTCTAGCTGTTGGAGCAATAAGTGCTCTTGCATTTATCTTGGTTCCAGTGGCTAAGCCGCTGAAGGCTTAATTCGGATGAAAGACTCCAAAGCCTAGATCTTTAGCAGCCTGGGCTAACTTTTGGTCTGTAGTGGCAACTGTTCCATTTACTTTCATAGCCTGACGAAGAACTGCAACGTCAGGCATTTTCAAAGAAGTCTTAGCTCTGAGGTTTGCAAGTGAAGCTGAATCTTCTGGCTCGATAGGTGTTATCTGAAGCCCTAGAGAGTTCACCATCTTTTGGAACTT
>CANLCU010000041.1 GCA_947489135.1 Micrococcales bacterium | reverse complement strand
CGTTTTACCGACCTTGGTAACCAGCTATACAGCGGTGAGAAGTCAGTCAACTTCGTTGGTAGAAGAAAGTACTTCTACCTAGCGGCAGCTATCACAGTAGTTCTAGCTATCTTGATTCCAGTTGTTAAGGGTGGATTCAACTTTGGTATCGAATTCCGTGGAGGGTCTGAATACAAGATTTCAGAAAGCAAACTGCAGAGCACAACTCTCGCTGAAGATGCTGTTCACGAAGTAGTTCCAGCCGTCCAGGTAAACACAACCATCATTGGTGCAGACACCGTGCGTGTTCAGACTCCACAGCTAAGCGATGAGCAGTCAGAGCAGGTTCGTCTAGCACTGGCCAAAGCTTATGAAGTTAAGGACAGCAACGTAGCGAGCTCATTCATTGGGCCTAACTGGGGAGCTGACATTACTAACAAGGCTCTTTGGGGTCTACTAATCTTCATCTTGCTAGCAGCTATCCTGATGGCTCTTTACTTCAGAACCTTGAAGATGAGTGCTGCGGCTATGTTGGCTTTGGCTCACGACCTTATTCTTACCGCTGGTCTATATGCAGCATTGGGCTTCGAGGTTACTCCAGCTGCCGTTATCGGTTTCCTAACCATCCTTGGTTACTCTCTGTATGACACAGTGGTGGTATTCGACAAGATCAGAGAAAACACTAACGAGGTTGAATTCAGCGAGACAACTACTTTCGCTGAGCAGGTAAACCTTGCAATCAACCAGACTCTAGTTAGATCTATCAACACTTCTGTGGTTGGTGTTCTTCCCGTTGCATCTATCTTGTTCATTGGAGCAACTGTTCTTGGAGCGGGAACTCTTAGAGACATCTCTCTAGCTTTGTTCGTTGGAATCATCGTCGGTACCTACTCAACAATCTTTATTGCAGCTCCTGCTTACTCGCACATGCGTGAGGGAGAAGCAAAGTTTGCAAAGGCTGCGAAAAAGATTCTTGCTAAGAGAAGTGCAATCGCCGGCTAGTTCAGTTATTCTTTAGTTCAACTTAGAAGGATGATATGTCGGACACAGCAGGCGGTGGCACACTAGCAACACTGCGAAATCGCCTGCCTAGAATCTTCACCCGACCGACTGAAGGCTCAGGAATCGCAGAGGTTCTAAAAGCAGCCAAAGTAGCGCATCCAAAGCTTGATTTCTCAATTGTTGAAAAGGCTTTCACTGTAGCCTCCAAGGCTCACGCAGGCCACACTCGTAAGAGTGGAGACCAATACATTACCCATCCTGTTGCGGTTGCTCAACTATTGGCTGATCTAGGTATTGGACCTGCTGGACTGGCAGCAGCACTACTTCATGACACTGTCGAAGACACTGACTACACCCTTGACCAACTAAGAGCAGATTTCGGTGACGAAGTAGCCATGCTTGTCGATGGAGTCACCAAACTAGACAAAGTTAAGTTTGGAGCTGATGCTCAAGCGGAAACCGTGCGAAAGATGGTTGTCGCCATGTCCAAGGACATCCGTGTATTGGTCATCAAGCTAGCAGACAGATTACACAACGCTAGAACCTGGGGTTTTGTTCCTGAAGCAAAGGCTAAGCAGAAGGCTCAGGAAACATTAGAGATTTATGCTCCTCTCGCTCATCGTCTAGGTATAAGTGCGTTCAAGTTAGAGCTTGAAGACATTTCTTTCTCTGTTCTATATCCAAAGGTTTATGAGGAGATCGTAAACCTCGTAAGACAGCGTTCACCTAAAAGAGATGAATTCATTGAAACAGTTATTACTGCAATTGAGGATGACCTCAAGGACAACAAGATTAAGGGCAAGGTCGCCGGTAGGCCAAAGCAGTATTACTCGATTTACCAAAAGATGGTTATTGGTGGAAGAGAGTTTGATGACATCTATGACTTAGTAGGTATTCGAGTAATCGTTCCTGAGGTTAGAGATTGTTATGCAATTCTTGGTGCTGTTCACTCGCACTGGAACCCAGTTCAAGGTCGCTTCAAAGACTACATTGCGATGCCTAAGTTCAACCTCTACCAGTCTCTTCACACAACAGTTATTGGTCCTAATGGACGTCCGGTTGAGATTCAGATTAGAACTCAAGAGATGCACAACAGAGCTGAGTATGGTGTTGCTGCTCACTGGAAGTACAAGCAATTCACTTCTGAAGAGTCAGCAACAACAGAAGATGATCTAGTTTGGTTGAAGCATCTTTCAGATTGGCAGCATGAAACAGCTGACCCAAGTGAGTTCCTAGATGCTCTGCGTTTTGAAATTGGAGCAAAAGAGGTTTACGCCTTTACGCCTAAGGGTCGAGTTATTGGTCTTACCAAAGGTTCCACTCCAGTCGACTTTGCCTACGCTGTTCACACTGAAATTGGTCACCGCACAATGGGAGCAAAGGTCAATGGTCGACTTGTGCCTCTTGAAACGGTTTTGAACTCTGGTGACGTTGTTGAGATTCTTACCTCTAAGTCTCAGGATGCTCATCCAAGCCAGGACTGGATCAAGTTCGTTCAATCGCAACGTGCTAAGTCTAAAATCAAAGCCTGGTTCACAGCAGAGCGTAAAGATGATGCCATTGAAAGAGGAAAAGACCTTTTAGCCAAAGCTCTGAGAAAACAAAGTGTTCCGATTCAGCGAGCGTTGGCAACCGACATCCTTCTGAAGATCACAAGCGATCTTAGATTCTCGGAACCATCTGATTTGTACGCAGCTATTGGAGATGGCAATGTTTCAGCTCAGTCTGTGGTTGAAAAGATGTCAGCAGCTCTATCTGTTGAGGAATACACCGAAGAAGCAGTGTTTGAACTACCTACTAAGTCGAGTACGAACAGTTCTAAGCGAGTAGGGGATTCGGGAGTTCTTGTTCGAGGTGATTCTGATGTTATGTTCAAGCTTGCCCGCTGCTGCACACCAGTTCCAGGCGATGCCATTCTAGGTTTCATTACTCGATCTGCTGGAGTTTCAGTGCATAGAAGCGACTGTAAGAACTCTGTTGATTTGAGAAACCAACCAGAACGATTGATTGAAGTTAGTTGGGAACCTAATTCGAAGAGCTTGTTCTTAGTGCAGATTCAGATTGAAGCACTTGACCGTGGGGGACTGCTCAGCGACGTTACCCGTGTTCTAAGTGAGAACCACGTGAACATCTTGTCTGCTTCAGTTTCAACTAGAAATGACCGCGTAGCCTTGAGCAGATTTGTATTTGAAATGAGTAACCCAGCAGCACTTGAGGGTCTTATCAATTCCGTCAGGAACATTGACAACGTCTACGACGTTTACAGAGTGAGTAACTCCTAAGAGTTAGCAATAACTACAGTTAGCCACGCCTTTTTAGTTTCAAGAGCTTCGGTAGCGTCAGCAATCTTCTTCGCGTCTCCTGAAGCCTTTGCCTTCTCAACATCTGCTTCTAACTTCGCAATAGATGCTTCAAGTTGTGAACGAACTGAATTAGTTCGGTCAACAGTTGCAGGATCAGACTTTCTCCATAGCTCTGCTTCAACGTTCTTGATCTTTGTCTCAACAGCCTTGAGACGATCTTCAATCTTGCGTATGCTGTCGCGAGGAACTTTTCCAGCTTTCTCCCATCGAGCTTGGATTGCCTGTAAAGCAGACTTAGCCTTTGCAAGGTCAGCAGTTGGATCAATCTTTTCTGCTTCTTCAAGTAGTTCTAGTTTGGCCTTTAGATTTGCACTGTATTCAACTTCTTCAGCAGCAACCTTCTCAGACTTCGCAGCATAGATTGCATCTCCAGCAGCTTTGAACTTTGCCCATAGAGCGTCGTCAGACTTGGTCTTAGTTTTTGGAAGTGCCTTCCATTCGTTGAGGAGGTCTCTATAGGCAATGGTTGCTTCAGCACCTTTTTCAACAAGAGCTTCTGCCTTAGCAACAAGATCAGACTTAGCCGTCTTGCTTGCCTTGACTAGAGAATCTTGTGCGGAGAAGAACTGACGCTTGTTGGCATCAAATGTCTTGCGAGCTTTAGAGAATCTCTGCCAAAACTCATCAGCTTTAGCTTTCGGCACCTTTACAGAACTCTTCTGAAGAGCTTGCCATGCATTGAATAGTTCAAGCATTTTGGCAGAACCAGTCTTGTAGTTAACTTTCTGCGGGTCCTTAGCTGCAAGTGCTTCAGCCTCAATAGCGATAGCTTCTCGAGCTGCAAGGGCTTCAACAGCAAGTTCAGCCTGCTTGGCTGATGCTTCAGCAAGTAGATCTCCAAGTCCGTTAAGTACTGCAGCTACTCGCTCTCTTAGAGAAGCCAGGTCACCAATGGCAACTGGCTCTGCCAAGTCTGAAGTGAGCTTGTCTGCTGACTTCTTGATTGACTTGGCATCAGCTTTAGCCTTGACGCGTTGTTCAAGAAGTCGAACGTTTGACTCGAGGTCATTGTATTTTCTGACGTAGAAGGCAAGTGCATCTTCAAGAGACATTGCTGGTTGTGAGCCAAGGAGTCTTTCTGATCCAGCGTCGATAACGTAAAAGTTGCCAGTCTCGTCTACACGACCGAACTCGAATTGCAATGTTGACACTTTGGACTCCCTGATTGTTTGGAACTACTTAACGGTAATGCTTGTGACTGAAGTCTTAACCTTTGGTTGGCCGTCTCCAGAACCATCTTTGACACCAGCTTTGATGATGTCATCAATTCCAGATAGTCCAGTTGTAACTTCACCAAAGACTGTGTAGCCACCTGCTGAGTCGCTAGGGATAACTGAATCTTCATAAACGATGAAGAACTGGCTTCCCATTGACTTTCCATCGTTTCCAACTCGAGCCATAGCTAGCTTGCCTTTTAGATAAGTAGGTTGAACACCTTGCTCTGCCTCTGGTACGTTTTCGATTGGTCCGAAACTATAACCAGGACCACCAGATCCGTCTCCGTTAGGGTCGCCACACTGGAGAACGTAAATGCCTGCAGTTGTTAGACGGTGGCAAGAAACCTGGTTGTAGAAACCCTTGTTGATCAGGTCAACGAAGTTTGCTACTGCTTGAGGAGCTTGTTCACCGTAAAGAGTGATTCCAAGATCTGCTTTGTTAATCTTCATCACACCTGTCCACTCGCGACATTCTGAAATAGCGGCGTCTGGAATTGTGTTAACGATTGGAGAGCCATCAGCATTAGGCGTTGGGGCTTCCTGAGTGAAAGTCACACAGAAGTCTTTTGCAAGTCCTGGACCAAAACCGAAGTATGAGTATTGAGCTGCCAGGGCCACTACGAATGCAATAGCTGTCGCCATGAGGGCAAACTTGTTGTCCTCTCTGCGTAGCTTGATTCTGTGATCAACCACATTCTGCTTTTCCTCAAAGCTTTTCAAGCTTTTCTTGGCTGCGTTCTGGATCTCGGTACTTTTCTTGTTCGCCAACTTTGCCTCCGTTTTAGGTACAAATTGATATTAGACGAGTTCAAAGAGGGTTTAGCCTTGAAGTGTGAATAGTTCAGATCTTTTTGATTACCCAATTGGTGCGCCTTTGGCCGCCCGAATGAGGCCTGCCAGTTTGGCTGAAGTGGTTGGTCAGAGCGATGCTCTCAATCCAGCTGGTCCGATGGCAGCTTTCTTGAGTAATCCAAAACCAGGTCAGGCACTTCCATCCTTACTTCTCTATGGACCACCAGGATCTGGTAAGACCACCATTGCAAGGCTTTTAGCTAAGACCTGTAGCAGAAGACTTATTGAGATAAGCGCTATTAACGCGTCTGTCAAAGACCTTCGTGATGCCATGGATCTATCTAGGTCTGAGATCCAAGCTGGTCATGGGGCTGCACTTGTATTTGTCGATGAAATCCACCGTTTCTCCAAGGTTCAGCAGGAATCTCTCTTACTTGCCGTTGAAAACGGAGAAATCGTCCTTATTGGTGCCACCACAGAGAATCCTTTGTATGCACTAACTTCAGCCATGGTTTCTAGATCTAGCCTGATGCGGCTGTCTGAATTATCTGAAGAGGCCATACAAGAGATCGTTTCTAGAGCCATTGCAGATGAGCGTGGACTAAACAGCAAGTTCAAGGCCTCAGAAACTGCTATTGCTGAGATAGCTAGACGTTCTGGTGGGGATGCTCGTAAAGCTTTGACCGTCCTTGAGGCCATCACTCAAGCAGTTTCTAGAGCAGGCAGTACTGAGATCGAACTGAAAGATGTTGCCCCAGCCATGTCTTCCGCTCTAGCTAGGTATGACGCCACAGGGGACCAGCATTACGACATAATTAGCGCCTTCATCAAGTCTGTTCGGGGTAGTGACCCTGACGCAGCACTTCATTGGCTTGCTCGCATGATAGTTGGAGGGGAAGACCCTCGCTTTATTGCTAGACGGCTAATGATTCTGGCTTCTGAAGACATAGGTCTGGCTGATCCAGCTGCGATCTCGCTAGCCAATGCAACTATGAACACTGTGGCCCAAATTGGAATGCCTGAAGGGCGTATCCCGCTAGCGCAATGCACTATCTACTTAGCCTTGGCACCTAAGTCCAATAGCGCTTATCTAGCAATAAACAAGGCGATAGCTGATGTTGAGGCTGGTTTCGCACCATCTGTTCCTAGTCATTTGAGGTCTTCTAGCTTGAACAAAGGGGATTTGGAGTATGAATACCCCCATGATCTAGAAAATAGCCTTTCGGGGCAGGAGTATTTGCCTCAAACTGAAGGCAAGAAGGCTTACTACCAAGCCAAAGCCAATGGCTGCGAGGCCACTCTCATGGAGCGGTTCCTCAAGATCTCGTCCCTGAGAGAGAACCTCTAGGGGCTTGTGGCAAAAACTGCCCTAAACAGTTAGGATTGACAGGTTGCCGACCTTACTGATGTTCATGGCTGAGTTCCAGTAAAACGGTGAGTGCATTTCATTTAGCCGATATGCACCGGGCACAAAACTTATTTCAACTTATGCATTCTTTGAAAGGAATACGTGTCTAAAACAACTAGAACACGAAGCAAGACTCGCTTGTCTCGTGCATTGGGCATCGCCCTAACCCCTAAAGCAGCAAAATACATGGAGAAGCGTCCATACGCTCCAGGTCAGCATGGTCGTACCAAGCGTAAGACCGATAGCGACTTTGCTGTTCGTCTACGCGAGAAGCAGAGACTTCGCGCACAGTACGGAATCCGTGAAGCACAGCTTCGCAAGACTTTTAACGATGCAAAGCGTATCGAAGGTCTAACTGGTGAAAACCTAGTAGAGCTTCTAGAGATGCGTCTTGATGCACTTGTTCACCGTGCAGGTTTCGCACGCACTATGGCTCAGGCAAGACAGATGGTTGTTCACCGTCACATTCTTGTTGATGGTCTTCGTGTTGACCGTCCATCAGCTCGAGTCAAGGTTGGTCAGATGATCCACGTTGCTGAGAAGAGTGAAGTAACTGAGCCTTTCCAGGTTGCAGCTGCTGGTGGTCACGTTGACGTTCTACCTCCAGTTCCTGGATACCTTTCAGTTGAACTAGACAAGCTACAGGCAACACTTCTACGTCGTCCAAAGCGTGCCGAAGTTCCAGTTACCTGTGAAGTACAGCTTGTTGTTGAGTACTACGCTGCTCGCTAGTCGATAAGGAAATTGTTATGAATGGTGCAGATGTTGCAGCTCTAATTTGGGCGGGTGCCTTTGCGGTTCTAGTTATCTTTTTGGTAATAGTTCTAATCAAGGTATCGAAGCTATTAGACGCAACATCCGCAACTATTCGTGAAACAGGAGAGACCGTAGGTCCTTTTCTAGTTGAACTTACCGAAACAACAAAGCTCACAAACAAACAGCTTGAGAAGATCGATGTCATTACTGACAACGTAGTCGACGCAACAACCAACTTGAACTCACTCATCACTACCTTCACAACAACTGTCGGTGGACCGCTTCAACGTATCAGTGAGATTGTTCGCAGCGTTAGCGGACTAATTGGAAAGAAGAAGTAGACAAGTGCGTAAGACGTTCGTCTTCATAGCTGGTATTGCTGCCGGTGTCTATCTCGCAAGACACATAGAGGCAAACCCTGCAACAAAAAAGGCACTAAATCAAACGGGTGCCAAAATAAAGACTTTTGCCAATGCAGTTTCAGAAGGCTATAAGGAACAAGAAGCGAAAGCTTCAAAA
>CANLCU010000040.1 GCA_947489135.1 Micrococcales bacterium | reverse complement strand
ACGAATTTGCTTGATTTCTTGAGAGAGATCAAGGTCGGACATGTTCTCTAGTTTAGGCGGGAGTTAGCCAATACCCCTTCGAGTGTTCACCTAGGCGATAATTGGCTAATGGCATCCAGCAAAGACTTCTCTAAACGTGAGCTGGTGCTGCCTGTTTATCTGCCTTCTTTTCTTTTCTCCACAGCAGAGTTTGGAATAGTTCCGAGCATCCCGGCAACAGTATTCCTGTTTACAGAAGACCTTGCCACCGCAGGTCTAATTACTGGGCTACTAATGATTGGTCGCCTAGTAGCTGACCTTCCAGCAGCTAAGTTGATTGATTTCTTAGGTGAAAGAAAAGCCATGATTCTGGCAGCAGCAACAGGTGCTATTGGAATCTTGCCCAGCCTTTTTGCCTTCAACCTATTCATGCTCGGAGCAGGTGTATTTCTAGTTGGAGCAGGATCTGCTGTATTTGGATTAGCCAGACTGTCTTGGATGACCGAGCACGTTCCAATTGCAATTAGAGCAAGGGCTCTGTCTGTTCTGGGTGGAATGTTTAGAGCAGGCTCATTTGTTGGCCCAACTCTAGCCGCAGCAATCATTGCAATCTTTAGCGTCAAAGCCGTTTACTTCTTACCTTTAGTTTTGTGCAGTGCTGCCGTTGTTATCTTGCTCTTTGCTAAAGGTGGCGAGGATGTGGCCAAGAACAGTTCTTCACTCAAAGAGACTCTTTTGGTTGCAAGACGTGAAGGAAAGAAGCTTGCAACCCTTGGTGTTGCATCATCTATCCTGAGTGCACTGCGCGGAACCAGGATGATTGGTTTACCTCTGATTGCAGTTGCTCTGACTATTCCTACTGAGCAAGCATCGCTAATCATTGGTATCGCTGGAGCATTGGACTTCGCAATGTTCTACCTAAGTGGACAAATCATGGATCGGTTTGGAAGAAGCTTTGCTGCTGTGCCAACACTCTTTGGGTTGGGGCTTGCCCATCTGATTGTTGGAATTGCAGTTGATGCCAACACATTCCTACTTCTAGCTCTACTAATGTCAGTAGCTAATGGAATTGGTAGCGGAGTGATCATGGTGTTAGGTGCTGATCTTGCTCCTCCAGATAAGAGAAGTGAATTCCTAGCTTCGTATCGATTGCTGGTTGACTTTGGTGATGCTGCTGCTCCATTGGTACTTGCTCCAATGGTTCTCGCAGTTGGTCTAACTGGTGCAATGGCTGGCTTTGGAATATTAGGGTGTGTTGGAGCTGGGTTGATGTATAAATACATACCTAGATACGCAGTTACTCCAGACAAGAAGCCTTAGCGCGCTAAGGCCATCTCACATATTCTTCTTGAGGCATCAATGGATGCAACTGGAGATTTCCAATCAGCACAAAAAACAACCTTAACTGTTTCACCAGCTTCTAGACTCACCTGCTTGAGTTGGAGGCCAGCAAAGCTGTACCGAGGACTAACTTCTGAAAGCAAAGCCGTTGCTATAGATGAAACTTGAGAGCCCTCATACTGCAACTTGGTTTTCACTGCCAATGCAAACTGTTCGGTGAAATCTATCAACTCTCTTGCAAAAAGGTATTGATGAATACTCGTGGCCAAGGTTATTACCAGCAGGCAAAGTAGCGCTACTAGAAAAACAAACCAGATCAGTGTAGAGCCAGATTCATTTCTAGCCACCTGTAACACCGAAGGCTTTCGCAGACAAGTCTCCTGCTTGCAGTTCTAACCAAATCAATGTGTTGGGCTTAGAGCACTCAGCCTGAAGACAACTCGTAGAGACAGCCAAACTCTCTTGAGCCAAAAGTTGGCTATCAGACTGCAGCCTGAAGACTTCATCAAAGATATCTGTAGACGGGCTAAGCAAAAAAGACCTCATAGCGTTTCGACTTAAACTCTTTAGCTCAAGTACCTTACGTTCCTGTTCCAGCATTTGAAAGCCAAGGGTTAGCACAAGCCCAAAACCAATAGCAGCGAAGGCGACGACTTCGATTAGGGCATTGCCCTGCTCTTGTTTGACGAGCTCACTTTTCACAGGTAGCCCGTCCTTGAATTGGAACATTAATTACTTCAGGCCAAAAGGTGATGTTTTTCTTCAATTCTGTGCTGACTAGAAATGAACAAGAAGTGTGGTTTGTGTTGATGGTTAGTTGAGCGAGCGGATCTTTGAATAGTTTGTAGTCAAGAGCTTGGTCGAGTGAAATGTCGGCAAGAGATGCGTATCTTGCAATCTCATAGCTAACCTGCTCTTTCACTATTGCACCTTGGTAAATGCCAAACAGTTCTATAAGAGGTAGACAAAGAAGCGATGCAGGAACCACTATAAGAACAAAGTCTGAAACCGCAGAACCGCTATCGCTTCTCAGATTAGATAACAACAACCTTAGACACTGCATTGTTGAACACACTTCGAAGAGCAGGTCCAGCTACCGCCCAAAGCAATACAACTAAGCCTGCAGTCATTAGCGTGACTAGCACCCAACCAGGTACGTCTCCTTTTTCGTCTCGAATAACTTCCTTCATATTCATTTCTCTCCTTCTTATAAAAAGCTGCCCTGGATTAGAGCAAGGCTTGGGAATAGTGCGAACATAACTGTGATGGGCAGGATGATGAACACCATGGGAATCATCATCTTGGTTTCATTCCTGCCAGCAATTATGAGTAGTTCAGCTCTTAGTGCGGATGTCGATGACTGCACGAAATCACCCATCAGATCACCCAGCGCTGAACCATTGTTGAGTGCCACTGCTAACTTGGTTGCCAGTTCACGAACATGTTCAGACTTGGCTTGTGAAGCCAGTTCTTGCAGTTCAACTTGCATCACGGCTCCGTGCTCAACATTTCTTAGGACTCTTTCGAATTCTCCAGAAACATAACCACTTGAACGACTCACAGCTAATCTGAGTGCCGATTCCAGCGACTCTCCTGCGCTGACTGCGAACCAAAGTAAAGAAGCAAAATCAGGAATCTCCATAAGAGCACTCACCGAATTGAACTTTGATTTGGTTTTGGTCTTTTGAAATATGCGCTTTCTAGGCTGCAAACGTTCGGCAAGTTTTGACTCTGATGATTTTCCTAGGCTCAAATACAAGGTGATAATCGCAATTACAGATGTTCCAAGGGCTACTAGTTGCACTTAGACGCCTAACGTTCTTTGACGTGGTGGCAACTTACCTAAAGTCTTGATCAACCTAAACGCAAGCAATGACGCAACTGTTCCTAATGCCAGCACCGCTACTCCGCTCTCAGATTGAAATGCAATTGCAGTTTCGGGCCTAAGGCTTAGTAGAACCAAAATCAACCAAGGAGCTAAGACTGCCAACTTCGCGGTTCCTAGAACCCAGTTCTGCTTTAAATTGATCTCTGACCAAGTTGAGTTCTCTAGGCGAAGTTGGAGCGATTGAGCCCTGAGAGCATTCAGATAACCCCTTCCTCCAGAAGCACTAGCTAAGCGAGTAATCTCGATGAACCTATCTGCAATGGGATTAGCAAGGCGAGCTTTGAGGTTATCCAAGCTGCCACTAAAAGCAATGCCGGAGTTATGGTCTTTCTCAAATTCCAATAGAGCCCAAGAGTGTTTAGCTGGAGCAGAAGAGATTGAATCTAGTAGGGCTTGTTCGAGTGTTGCTCCTGCCCAGGTAGCGGAGTGTATTGAATCTAAATACTTAGGCCACTGGGTATTTGCTTTTTGATTCTCTGCTTTAACTTTGCTTTGGAAACTCTCTAGAAGTTGAGCCCCCACACAAACACAGACGGCAATCGAAATCAGAAGTGAGTTTGTAATCACGGCGAGGATGACAACTGTGCTAGCGAGTCCACCAACTAGAAGCAAGACAAACTGAGCTGGTTGAATGCTTTGGTATCCCGCCTGTATTAGAAGATTTTCTATCTTGTTCAAAGTCGAACCTCAACCCAGTTGCCTTTGCCATCTGACTTGATTACCTGAGACACTTCCCTCTTTCCCTGGCTATCCATCTGGCAGTGGACAACAAGTCCAATAGTTCTCTCTACTGTTTGAGAAACGAACGAAGCAGGTATGTTTTCTCCAGCGAGCAAAGGCAGCAACTTTAACTTTTCCAAAGCTTCAAGTGCTGAGTTTGCATGTATTGTGCAAAGCCCTGCTATTCCAGAATTCAAGGCAATCAGAAGATCAAGCGCCTCAGCCTGCCTTACTTCGCCAATGACCAATCTTGTTGGTCTCATTCTCAATGCTTCTTTGACAAGTCTTCGAAGTGTTATCTCACCAACGCCTTCAAGGTTTGCTTGTCTAGCTTGCATAGCAACCCAGTCCATATAATTTGTTCTAATCTCAAAGGTCTCCTCAACACTTACTAATCGCTCTGTTTCTGAGCCAACATCTAGCAGTGCACATAACAGTGTTGTTTTCCCTGCCTGGGTTGCTCCGGATACCAAAATGTTTTGACCTGCTCGAAACTCAGCAGCTAAGAAGTTTGCCGTTTCCAGGGAGATTGTCCTGAGTTGAATCAGACTTTGAAGTGTAAAGACGCGGCCGGGAAACTTTCTAATGTTGACTGACCAGTGATTCCTGGTTACATCAGGAATAACAACATGCAATCTAGAACCGTTTTGCAAGGTTGAATCAACAAATGGCTCTGATCTATCCAGTCGTCTTCCTGAATCTCGGAGCATGCGCTCCACCATTTGACGAATATCCAGGGCTGTTAGATTTAGGCTCAGCTGTCTCTTCAGTGAGTTCTCATAGACAAATACTTTGTCAGGAGCATTGATCCAGATTTCTTCAATATCTGGGTTAACAATCAATTCATCAAGCGGTCCATAACCCGAAAGAGCACTTCTAACCTCTCCAACGAGGTCTGATTCAACTAACTGCGGTAGGCCTCGTTCACCTTCAAAGGCTTCATCAACGGCCTTGGAGATAGCCTGTTCAATCGAGTCTGGTCCAGTGGATAGCAGTGTTCTGGCTCTCTCAGCGATGAGTTGGACTGTTTCTCTGGGCATGAACCCATGTTTACAAATCCCCAGATATGTTGCTCAGGTTCTCCACAGGCAAAGCTTTCATTTTTCACATAGAATAGGAAGGCTCGCGGGAGTGGCGAAATTGGCAGACGCACTAGATTTAGGTTCTAGCGCCTTAGGCGTGTGGGTTCAAGTCCCACCTTCCGCACCAGCAACAAAGAAGCTGGCTCTTTCAAAAGAGCTGGCTTTATTTGTTTAACTCTTGGACAGCCCGTAATGCTGCATCTGCATCAATGATGCCAATGCCGCACTCTCCTGTTGTTAGAGTGCTGCCGTCATTCAGAGTCGTCTCAATGATTTGAGATTCACAATCAGAGTTTGGGTTGAATGATCTAGCTGTGCTGCTGAGAATTTCCCAAACCTGCGTGTATGTGAGCGATGGCCTTATGGAATACATAAGCGCAACAACACCAGCAGCAATAGGTGAAGCCATGCTTGTTCCTTGCTCAGCGCCATAGGTGGCTCTGCCAGGTCCAGTCTTTCCATCATTGGTTGTTGACCAAATGAGACCACCAGCAGGTTTGTTTTGACCCACTCGATCGTCTCCACCAGGAGCTGAGATGTCCACACCTATGTAAAATCCTTGAGTGTTTGAGTAGCCAGAATAGTTGCTGTAGTAAGAACGATCTCCAGTGAAACCGGTAGCACCGATAGTGATGTTGCCATAACAGTTACCTGGATAAGAGTTGGTGGCTAGCTGGTTGTCATTACCAGCTGAAGTTACGATTGTTACGTTTCTCCTCTTGGATTCATCGATTGCCAATTGTGTAGGAGAGTTTGAATAGCAAGTTGAGAATGATGATGATCCAATAGAGAGATTGATTACCTTTGCTGGATTTGGATTCTGAATGATTCCCGTTAGCTTCACTCCAAGGGCCCAGTTGATACCTGCTGCAATATCACTTTCTGATCCGCCATTTACTCCAAGCACGCGAATTGGTGAAATCTTTACCTTTGGTGCAATTCCTGTAATTCCAATATCGTTTGTCTCTGCAGCAATAATTCCTGAAACGTGAGTTCCATGCCAAGAACTCGGTATTGATGCACTTTCGTAATCCCCAGGGTCAGCAGGGTTAGCATCTCTACCGTTTCCATCTCTTGAATTAGAGGCATCGGTAATCATGTCATAGCCCGTAACGATGTTGCCATCTAGGTCAGGATGCTCTGTAATGCCTGTGTCTAGAACTGCAACAACAATCGACGGAGTTCCTTGAGTTATCTTCCAAGCTTTGGACGCGTTAATTCCATAAGTTCCATCTAGGTACCACTGCTTGATCTTCATCGGATCCAGGACTTCAGCAACAGGAGTTGAAGATACTGAACCTCGTTTGTTAGTCGCAGTAACAATCACTTGATAGTTCTTCCCTGCTAGAAGACCGCTCAGTGTGCAAGAAACTCCTGTTGATGAACAGGTTGCTACAGAAGAATCTGAAGCGGTAGCTGTTACTGAATAACTGACAGGTAAGCCACCCCGTTCAACTAATCCTTGAGTAACCCATGCCACTACCGGTTTAGTAGAAGTGATGATACCCGAAGATTGCAGAACTGGTGCTTGAGGAACAGCACTAGGAATTACTTTGGCAACGAGAGAGCCTTTGCTTATTGCCATGTATTTTGAGTTACCGGTTTTGGTGATGGTTGCAACTTTGAAACTTGCTTGCTCTCCAGGAATTAGAGTATTGCTGACAGTAATAGATGTCGCTCTACTCTTTGTGTTGCTAACAATAACCACATACTTTTCTAAAATTTTGTCGTACTTACTTATGCGGTAACCCCATAGGAATCCACCGTTTAGTTTCTTTGGAGCAACCCAACTCAAGTTCACTTTGGCTTTGGTACGGGTATTTGAAGTCCATCCGTCTTTTGCAGTCACTTTGGTAGGAGCAGCACTAGCTTTTAGATTTGAGAGCTTTGGAGTGGCCAAGTTATAGCGCGCCTTGGTGAGGAGATGATCTAAGTAGACAGCCTCAACACTTGGGCTCTTTGCTACTCGATTAGCAATTGCTAGAGCTTCGCTCTCGGTTAGCTGCTTTGGAAACTTTGCTGTGTGAAGACCAAGTCCAACATCTACTCCGGTCTTTATTTCTTGCTCTGCAAGATCGAGGGCAACCTGGTTGCCAAACATATCTATTGGGACTACGCCATCTCGATATTTGATAACTAAGCCAACTACCGGCTCATCTTTATATGAACTCTCGCTAGAGACTTTTGCTAGACCTGCTGATGAAACCAACGCTGTCAGGTAGCCAATTGCTAACAGCACGACAAGTGCTATTGCGGTGAACTTGACTACTGGCTTCATGCTTTCACTCTAAACCTAGACACTGACAGGAGGCTGAAGTTAATCACAGACTTTTCTGTAAAAGAATTGTTCCTAACCAGCGGTTGAATTTGAAGCCAACCTTAGCTAGATGACCCTGCTTCTTGAAGCCAAAAGCTTCATGCAGAGCAATAGAGGTGTCTGCACCTTTATCGCTTATAACAGCAACGATTTCCTTCACTCCAGCAGCCTTAGATCTATCAATAAGTTCAGCTAGGAGTTTTGTGCCAAGTCTCTTCCCGATAGCTGCAGGACGAAGATAAATGGTGTTCTCAACTGTTCGTCTATACGCAGCTTTTGCTCTCCAAGGAGCTACATAGGCAAAGCCCAAAACATTACCTGAAGCAGATTGAGCAACTATGAATGGCAAACCTAGACCATTTAGATACTCGAGCTTGTCTTGCCAGGTTTCTTCAGTGCTCTTTTCAATATCAAAAGTAACTACTGAATTGATTACGTAGTAGTTGTAGATTTCAGTGATGTGCTTGACGTCATCAGATGTGGCTGCACGCAACTCAATAGCCTCAACGGAGATCTCTTCTTGAGCACCCTTGGACTTGAGCAACCTAACTAGTCGCCAACGTGATTCTGAATCTAGAGGCAAATCATCACTTCCTTACAAAGACCAATCTATCTGCTCTAAACCAAGAGCAACTAGATGTTCATTAGTTTTACTAAATGGTCTCGACCCAAAGAATCCCCGGTAAGCAGATAGAGGAGATGGGTGTGCTGACTCGATCAACTTAGCGTTCAGGGCGGTTTGAGCCACTTCCCTGCCAAGTGCA
>CANLCU010000039.1 GCA_947489135.1 Micrococcales bacterium | reverse complement strand
CTTGGCTGATGTTCAATTAGTTGCCAAACTTATGAGTGAATCAAAGAAGTCTTTCATTGCCGTAGGCGATGTCAAAGATGACCTCTTTGATGAGTTTGTTTAGATAGTTGATAGGTTATTTTTCATGACAATCAAAGTAGCGGTAATCGGGGCAACCGGTCGTATGGGCAAACTAGCCCTAGACATCATTAAAGGCTCATCTGATCTAGCTCTACACGCGGCTCTTGATTCAAAGTCTGAGCTATCCCAAGCACTTGGTGCTGATGTAATCTTCGAAGCGACCAACCTAGAGGTAAGCAAGAGTGTTGTTGACTTTGCTATCCAGAACAACATGAAAGTTTTAGTAGCTACCAGTGGTTGGACCGAATCAGCTCTAGCTGAAGTTTCAACAAAGCTTTCAGGATCTGGTGCAGTTGTAGTTGTTCCTAACTTCTCTGTTGGTTCAACTCTGGCTACCAAGTTTGCTGCTGAAGCTGCCAAATACTTTGACTCCATTGAGATTATTGAAACTCACCATGCTGGCAAGTTAGATTCACCTTCAGGCACTGCGATTAGAACAGCTGAAATGATTTCTTCTAGTCGTGAAGAAGCTGGACGCACTCAGTCACTGATTCCAGGTGTTGGACAGAGTGCTAGGGGAGAAGTTGTGTCTGGAGTTCCTATTCACAGCCTTCGTATAAATGGTGTTTCAGCTAAGCAAGAGGTTAACCTTGGTGGTGCAGATGAGCTACTCACCATTTCTCACACAGCAGGATCAGTAAATGCTTACGCTCACGGAATTCATGAATCAATCAGATTCACTGCTAAAGCAACTGGAGTAACACTAGGTCTCAATAAAGTTCTAGGCATCTAAGCATGTCGAGAGCCAAACTCGGTGCCATTGGTATGGCTGCTCTTGTCTCTATCTATCTATTTCTTTTTGCACGACAGGGCTATCTTTTCCTAATCCAAGACGATCTCCTTGGTAAAGGCATGGGAATTGTCATTCTGATTCTCCCTATTTTTGGTTTCTGGGGAATCTTGAGAGAGCTTCGGTTCGGGCTCAAAGTAGAAGAACTTGCCCGCACATTAGAAGATGAAAAAGGCTGGCCTAGCTTTGAATTCTCACTCAGACCTTCCGGGAGAGCGGTCAAGTCCGAGGCCCTTCTAGAGTTTGAGAAGTTCAAGTTAGCAGCTGAGCAAGACCCTTCAAACTGGAGGAAATGGTTTGCTCTTGGGCTTATTTATGATGCTTGTGGAGATAGAAAACGCGCCAGAATGGCGATGCGTAAAGCAATAGAGAGTTCTCAAAGGTAGGATTTAGGACGTGTCTGAGATTATTTTTCGTAGCGACGTAACCGTCGAACTAATTAGAGCAAGTGCTGCTGACAGCGATGTGCTGTTTGCTGCCCGTGTTTCTACCCAAGGTGAGCAAACCCTTGAGAGCGCAGCTGCAGCAGCTGATGCTAGCGAGGATGAGAAGAAGAGCAAGGGTCTAATCAACTACTTGATGAGAGACCGTCACGGTTCTCCATTTGAGCACACTTCAGTGACTTTCTACGTTCAGGCACCAATCTTCGTATTCCGTGAGTTCATGCGTCACCGTATTGCTTCATACAACGAAGAATCAGGTCGCTACCGGGAATTGAACCCTGTGTTCTATGTTCCAGCTCCAGATCGCAACCTTATTCAGTCTGGCAAGACTGGTCACTATGAATTCCACCCTGGAACTGCAGAGCAGATTGCATTGGTTGAACAGGAGTCAAGAAACATCTCGACTGTTGCCTACGAGTCATACAAGAGAATGCTTGAAGCAGGTATTGCTAGAGAAGTTGCACGAATTGTTTTGCCACTAAACATCTACTCATCGATGTATGTGACCATGAATGCTCGTGCGCTAATGAACTTCCTAAGTCTTAGAACCAAGCGTGAGGGAACTCACTTCCCTTCCTACCCTCAGCGTGAAATTGAAATGTGTGCTGAGAAGATGGAAGATTTCTGGGCTGAGCTAATGCCTTATACCTATGAGGCATTCAACAACAATGGACGCGTTGCTCCGTAGTTAGTTTCTCAACCTGTCTCAACAGGGATCCTGAAGATCTGAAGGTATTTCTCTAGACCTTGATCAAACTAGAGCGAGCAAGGGCTAACCAAATCTGGCATCCAACGCAGTATTTGAACACTGCATTTAGAAATGCTGCGAAGAAGATTCCGCTCGCGCAAATAATCAGTCCGATTTGAAAATCGGGACCTAGCAATCCAAATACCAGAGCAAGGCTTGAAAGAACAAAGCCAATGAGTTGAGCAAATTTTGGTGGTCTGGCATCTTCAAGTTCTTTAGGTGCTTGAAGAAGAGGGCGAATAAGGCCCTTGAAGATTAGGCCATAGGGATGTTTAGCGTTACCTAGGCTGGCACCGATGGCGAAGAAAGCAGTGTTTATAGCAATGAGCCAGACGGCAACTTGATAAGTAGATGCATCCAATGCGAGGTAAAGAACTACCAGCATCAGAACGCTTGTGATTGAAGCTCCGAAGCGTGGGCCACGAGGATCAATTTTGCTTTGAGTCATTTGTTTACCAATTTTTCTATCTCTGCTTCGATTGTCGCTAGCTTTGGTGCTCCAACGATTCTTGAAACAACCGACCCTTTGGAATCTAGTATCAGTGTGGTTGGGGTTGTCAAAATGTTAAATGTTTTTGCCAGATCTAATCTCTCGGCGATATCTAGATCAATGTGGAGTAAGCCTTCGTTGGCCTTCTCGATGTTTTCTAAAAGAACTGAGGTTTGCTTACAGCTGGAGCAGAAGTCGCTTGAGAACTGCAAAAGTGTTACTTTTTCTCCAAGTTTTACCACTGGCTTGCCATTCTTAGTGGCCCCAAGGTTGGACAGTTGGATCTGCTCACCATTATTGATTTGGCGAGCCTTCCCAGACTTGGAACTCAACCAAAGTCCCACAATAGATGCGAGAAGCACTAATCCGACTAGTACAAGAATTCTCTGGTCAAGGGGCATGTTCTAAGAATAAGCCTTGATTAGGAACCTTCTTGAATTCTTACGTTTCATTACTCTCTGACCGCTAAACAAGCTACATGCCCTTGGCTAGCCCCATAGTTTTAGTTCTCATAGCTGTTCTTCGCCCGCTAATCTTTATCTATGTCAGAAAAAGATAAAGGCCTCTTTGGCCAGGTACTTGTTGCTCTAGTTACACCTATGACCCCTGAGGGTGAAGTTGACTGGGCTGCTACCGAAAAGCACCTTGATTACGTAATCTCTAACGGAGCTGATGGTGTTGTCGTTACAGGTACCACAGGTGAAACCAGCACACTCACAGATGCTGAAAAGCTTCAGCTAGTCAAGGTTGGTAAGAGTGTTTCGGCTGGAAGAGCAAAGATCATTACCGGCGGTGGATCTAACGAAACCGCTCACGCTATTCAGCTTTATAAGGCCAGCGAAGCAGCAGGGGCTGATGGTGTGATGATTGTCACTCCTTACTACAACAAGCCAACTCAGGCCGGTGTTCTCACTCACTTCAGAATGATTGCTGATGCAACTGATCTTCCAGTAATTCTTTATGACATCCCAGGTAGAACTGGTATTCCAATTCAGTTTGAAACTATTCTTCGTGCAGCTAAGCACCCAAACATTGTGGCTATCAAAGATGCCAAGGGTGATTTCGCTCAGGTTTCTAGAGTTCTAAACGAAACAGACTTGCTTTACTTCTCAGGTGATGACAGCAACGTTTTACCCCACATCTCAATTGGAGCAACTGGCCTGATTGGTGTTACAGCAAACATTGCACCTAAGGCATACAGAGATCTAGTTGATGCAACTAACAGAAATGATTTCCACTCAGCTCTTGAAGTTCACACAACACTTGAGCCGTTGGTAAGAGCAACTATGACTCACGTACCTGGAACGGTTGCTGCCAAATACATTCTTGATGGCCTTGGCTTTATTTCTAGCCCTCGAGTTCGTTTGCCACTGGTTGGACCAGAAGAATCTGAAGCTGCTCGTATTGAGGCAGACATCGATAAGGTTGGGAAGATTTCCGGTCTGGACTTCACTAACTTCCGTCCTGATCGCAATGCTGCTGCAGGTGGTGCTTTGCCTAAGGTTGCGGGCACGACCAGATAGGTCCGTTCATGTTTGATTTATTACCAGCACCGCCAAAGCTAAAGCCAGGTACCCTTCGCATCATTCCACTTGGTGGGCTAGGGGAGATTGGCCGCAACATGGCTGTCTTTGAAATCAACGGCAAACTACTAATTGTTGACTGTGGAGTTCTATTCCCTGAAGAGCATCAACCAGGTGTGGACCTTATCCTTCCTGATTTCAACTACCTCAACGACAGGCTCGATGACATCGTTGGTGTTGTTCTAACCCACGGACATGAAGACCACATCGGTGGTGTTCCTTTCCTTCTAAAACTTAGAGAAAACATTCCGCTATACGGTTCAGAGCTAACTCTTGCGTTTGTTGATGCAAAGTTGAAAGAGCACCGTCTACACAGCATGCAATACGTAGTTAGAGAAGGGGATAGGAAAGTCGTTAGTGAATTCGATCTAGAGTTCATTGCTGTTAACCACTCCATTCCTGATGCACTAGCTGTTGTGATTAGAACTGCTGCTGGAACTGTTTTGCACACAGGAGATTTCAAGATGGATCAACTTCCACTTGATAGCAGACTTACTGACCTTCGTGCTTTTGCTCGTATTGGTGAAGAGGGCCTTGACCTGTTCATGTCTGATTCAACCAATGCTGATGTTCCAGGATTTACTCCACTGGAAAAAGACATTGGTCCTGTAATTGACGATGTTATTTCTAGAACTCCTGGCAAAGTAATTGTCGCTAGCTTCTCATCTCACGTTCATAGAGTCCAGCAGGTAATTAATGCAGCTGCAGCTCACAACCGTAAGGTTGCCCTAGTTGGTCGTTCAATGGTTAGAAACATGAACATCGCTGAAGACCTTGGCTATCTAGAGACACCCGAGGATATCTTTATTGAGTTCAAGAATGCTACAAGCATTCCTGAGAATGAGATTGTTTATATGTGTACAGGTTCTCAGGGAGAACCTATGGCAGTTCTTTCGAAGATGGCTCATGGTGAACATGAGATTACCGTTGGTGAAGGTGACACAGTAATCCTTGCTTCTTCACTTATCCCAGGCAACGAGAACGCTGTTTACAGAGTGATTGATCAACTAACCAGACTCGGTGCAAACGTTGTTCATAAAGGTAATGCCAAGGTTCACGTTTCAGGTCACGCAGCAGCAGGAGAGCTTCTCTACTGCTACAACATATTGAAGCCTAAGAACGCAATGCCAGTGCACGGTGAGTTCAGACACCTAATTGCTAATGGCAAGTTAGCTGAGCAAACTGGAATTCCTGCTGAGCGCGTTCAGATTGTTGAAGATGGTTGGGTAGTTGACCTAGTTGATGGCAAAGCAGAGATTGTTGGAGCTGTTGAGTGTGGTCTTCTGTATGTTGACGGTAAAACCGTCGGCAAGATTACCGAAGATGACCTCAAAGATCGCAGAATCTTGTCCCAAGAAGGATTCATCTCAATCTTTGCTGTCATGGACAAGGATTCAGGTCGAATTGTGGTCGGACCTGAGATCAGAGCCAAAGCATATGCAGAAGACGACCATGTCTTTGATGATGTGAAACCAATGATTGTGAAAGCTCTAGCCGAAGCAGCAGCCGAGGGAGTCAGAGACACCTATGCGATGCAACAGGTAATTAGACGCACAATTGGTACTTGGGTGAACCGCAGCCATAGACGTAGACCGGTGATTATTCCCGTAGTTATCGAAGGTTAATAAGCCCCTGGCGTAACCTTTACCGCCCTGCCTGACCTGTAATGACGGGGGTCGCTGTTATTTTGGAAGGCATGGCAACACGCAAACCTTCTAAACCACGCTCAAGACCAGCTTCAGGTCGCCCTAAGGCTAAGTCGCAGGCTCGCAGCACCGAGCACAACGTATTTGTGCGGGCTATCTTCTGGTTCTATCTAGCGGGTGCCGCAACGATTGGCTTCCTAGCCAGATCCTTTAGCTCAGACAAGGTTGCCAAAGATGACCGAAGAGACGGTCCGCCATTTCTGCTGTTCCTGCTGGGTGTAGTTGGTGCGATTGTCACCTGGTTCTTCGCAGGTGAACCAGGTTCTATAGCCGCTACTTTGAATAACTACACCGGTGGTTTGCTATTTGGGCAGCTCTCAGTAGCACTTCCTGTATTCATGATTCTCTTCTCGATGTATTTGATGAGGCACCCATCAACAGTGAAAGACAACTCAAGAGTTGGTCTTGGCTGGGTTGTCTTACTGATTAGCGTCTCTGGCTTCTTCCACCTATTCAATGAGAAGGTTCAACCATCTCAAGGAGTGGAAGCATTAGCAGCAGCAGGTGGTCTGTTCGGCTGGCTTGTAACAGTTGTTTTCATTAGCACTATGACTGTTTGGGGAGCTGGAGTAGTTGTGTTTGTTCTAGCTCTTGGATCTCTTTTGATTATCACAAATACAGCTCCAAACAAGATTCGCCAAAGATTAGCTGAGCTATACAACAAGCTTTTCCCAGGTGCTCGTGAACCTAAAGAAGAAAAAGAGCAAGAAGAAGTTGACGATGCCTTTGATGGCACTAAGGCTCCTTGGTGGAAGAGATCTAAGGAAAACGAAAAAGAAGCTTTTGATACTCCAGTTCTAACTGGCCAAGAGACAGTTAGTTTGGAAGAACTTTTCGACACAGACATCCCTGCAGAGGCAACTGAACCAGTTGCAATTGTTTCTGATAATGCAACCGAACCAATTGCCGTTGTTTCTGAACCGGCTGAAGTGGAAGCGATCGATTCAACTCCTGCTACTGCAGTTGCAGCACCAAAGCCAAAGCGTGCTTATGTACTACCTCCAGTTTCGATTCTTGTTGCTGGCACTCCTCCTAAAGCAAAGACTGCTGCTAATGACACAATCGTTGAATCTCTCGATTCTGTTTTTAAAGAGTTCGGTGTTGATGCCAAGGTGAGTGGTTTCTCGAGAGGCCCAACAGTTACTCGTTATGAAGTTGAAGTGAAGCCAGGTGTGAAGGTTGAAGCTGTTACTCGTTTGGCAGGAAACATTTCTTATGCGGTAGCCAGCAATGAAGTGAGAATCCTTGCTCCAATTCCTGGTAAGTCTCTAATTGGTATTGAGATTCCTAACGTCGATAGAGAAACAGTTTCTCTTGGCGATGTTCTTAGATCATCAGTTGCTAGCCAGAGCAAGCACCCACTAACCATCGGTATCGGTAAAGATGTTGAAGGTGGCTTTGTTGTTGCCAACCTAGCCAAGATGCCTCACCTTCTAGTTGCTGGTGCAACTGGTGCAGGTAAGTCTTCATTCGTGAACTCGATGATTGCATCCATCTTGATGAGATCAAAGCCTGCTGAAGTTCGAATGGTTCTGATTGACCCTAAGCGTGTTGAGCTTGCAGCCTATGAAGGTGTTCCGCACCTTATTACTCCAATCATTACTAGCCCTAAGAAGGCTGCTGAAGCTCTTCAGTGGGTAGTGAAAGAGATGGATGCTCGTTATGACGACCTAGCATCATTTGGTTTCAAGCACGTAGATGATTTCAACCGTGCACTAGTTGCCGGTGAAGTTCAAGTTCCAGAGAATTCCGCAAGAAAACTTCAGCCATACCCATATCTTTTGGTCGTTGTTGATGAGCTTGCAGACCTCATGATTGTTGCACCTCGTGAAGTTGAAGATTCAATTGTGAGAATTACTCAGCTGGCTCGTGCTGCTGGTATTCACCTAGTTCTAGCAACTCAAAGACCATCTGTTGATGTTGTTACTGGTCTAATCAAGGCAAACGTTCCAAGCCGCCTAGCTTTCTCTGTTTCTTCACTAACGGATTCAAGAGTTATCTTGGATCAGCCAGGCGCTGAGAAACTGATTGGACAGGGTGACGCTTTATTCTCACCAATGGGAACCAACAAGCCAATGCGTGTTCAAGGTGCTTGGGTTGGTGAAGGTGAACTGGGTGCGATTGTTACCCACGTGAAGCAGCAAATGCAACCTGAGTACCGAGCAGATGTGAATGAAGTGGCAACTAGAAATGTTGTTGACGCAGACATCGGTGACGATCTTGAAGTATTGCTTCAGGC
>CANLCU010000038.1 GCA_947489135.1 Micrococcales bacterium | reverse complement strand
GTCTACAAGGTGAACCCTCCACTTAGAAACAGTGAAGATGTGCAAGCACTTCGTGAAGCAGTCGCCGATGGCACAATCGACATCATTGCAACCGACCACGCACCTCACACACCAGATAGCAAAGACTGCGAATGGGGAGAAGCAGCTTTCGGAATGATCGGTCTAGAAACCGCTGCTGCCATTGCCAAGACAACACTTATCGATACCGGGCTTATCGGTTGGGAAAGATTAGAGGAACTGTTGTCTAAGAATCCTGCAAAGATTTCAGGACTAAGTGATCAGGGTCAGGCTCTAGTGGCTGGTTCACAGGCAAACATCGTATTCTTTGACCCTCGCACCACTTACACAGTAGATACCTCAACTGAGAGTAAGAGCTCTAACAACCCATACGTTGGTATGACATTGAGTGGAACAGTTGTTCACACAGTGTACAAAGGAGCGCTCACCGTCAAGGACTCAAAGATTCAAGAGATCGGAACACATAATGACTAAGAGAAGTAGAAAAGCTCTACTTGTTCTTGAAGACGGCAAAGTTTTCAAAGGCGTACCCTTCGGCAAAGTTGGGAGCTCGCTCGGTGAGATTGTTTTCGCAACAGGCATGTCTGGCTACCAGGAAACACTGACTGACCCTTCCTATGCAGGTCAGATTGTTGTTCAAACCGCTCCTCACATAGGAAACACGGGCATGAACGATCGAGATGAAGAGTCTGACAAGATTTGGGTTTCTGGTTACGTAGTTAGAGATGTAAGTCGTATCGTTTCAAACTTTAGATCACAAAGAACTCTTGAAGATGATTTGTTAAGAGATGGAGTCGTTGGCATCTCAGATTTAGACACAAGAGCCTTAACACTTCACCTGCGTGAAATCGGTGTAATGCGAGCTGGAGTATTCTCCGGTGAAGACGCCAGCAAGCCATTAGAAGACCTAGTAGCCATAGTTCGATCTGCAGCCAAAATGCAAGGACAATCTCTCTCTTCAGTTGTGTCAACCAAGGAGAAGTACGAAGTAGCTCACAAGGGTGAGTATGTTGGCAAGGTTGCAATCTTAGATCTAGGCATCAAGCGTTCAACTATTCAAAACATGGTTGAACGAGGCCTAGATGTTGAAGTCTTCCCAGCAACAGCGTCGTCAGAAGTATTGCTATCGGGTGACCCCGACGCTGTCTTCTATAGCAACGGTCCTGGTGATCCAGAAACTGCTACACAGCAGGTTGAAGTTCTTCAAGAGATTTTGAAGAAGAACATTCCGTTCTTCGGTATCTGTTTCGGAAACCAACTTCTAGGTAGAGCACTAGGGTTCCAGACTTACAAGTTAGCTTTTGGTCACCGTGGAATTAATCAACCAGTCCTTGATAGAAAAACGGGCAAGGTTGAAGTTACAGCTCACAATCACGGCTTCGCTGTGAGAGTTGACGGCGGGGAAGAGGTTGAGTCTCCTGCAGGGTTCGGAAAAGTTCGAGTGAGCCACATTTGTCTCAACGATGACGTTGTTGAAGGTCTTGAGTGCCTCGATATCCCTGCTTACTCTGTTCAATACCACCCTGAGGCAGCAGCTGGTCCACATGATGCTAACTACCTGTTTGATCGACTTATCGAAATGATTCAGACCAATACAACCAAGAAGGCCAACTAATGCCGCGCAGAGAAGATATTAAGAGTGTTCTAGTTATTGGATCTGGTCCAATCGTTATTGGACAAGCATGTGAGTTTGACTACTCAGGTACTCAGGCCTGCCGGGTTCTAAGAGCAGAGGGTATCCGAGTCATCTTGGTAAACAGCAACCCGGCAACAATCATGACTGATCCAGACTTCGCTGATGCTACCTACATCGAGCCAATTACTCCGCAGGTAATTGAAGCAATCATTGCTAAAGAGAAGCCAGATGCGATTCTGCCGACTCTTGGAGGTCAGACTGCTCTGAATGCAGCTATGTCTTTGCACGAGCTTGGAATTTTAGACAAATACAACGTTGAACTAATTGGGGCTAAAGTATCAGCCATCAAGGCTGGAGAAGATCGTCTATCTTTCAAGGAACTTGTTTTAGCAGCAGGAGCTGATGTTGCAAAGTCACACATCGCTCACAACATGGATGATGTTCTTGAAGCTGCCGAGAAGCTAGGTTATCCAGTCGTAGTTCGCCCTTCATTCACCATGGGTGGACTCGGTTCCGGATTTGCATACGATGAGGCAGATCTAAGAAGAATTGCTGGTGCAGGTCTCCAGGCATCTCCAACAACAGAAGTACTTCTTGAAGAATCCATCATGGGTTGGAAAGAGTACGAACTAGAACTCATGAGAGATACCGCTGACAACACTGTCGTGGTTTGTTCAATTGAGAACGTGGATCCAGTAGGTGTTCACACTGGGGACTCTATTACTGTTGCTCCGGCTCTTACTTTGACAGACCGTGAATACCAGCACATGCGAGACATCTCAATCGACATCATTAGAGCAGTAGGTGTAGATACAGGTGGCTGTAACATCCAGTTCGCTGTTGAACCGAATACTGGTCGAATCATTGTTATTGAAATGAATCCTAGAGTCAGTCGCTCATCAGCTCTTGCCTCCAAGGCAACTGGATTCCCAATCGCAAAGATTGCTGCCAAGCTTGCTATCGGTTACCGACTCGATGAGATTCCTAACGACATCACCAAAGTTACACCTGCTTCTTTCGAACCAGCTCTGGACTACGTGGTCGTCAAGGTTCCTCGCTTCGCATTCGAAAAGTTCCCGGCTGCAGATGCAACTCTGACTACAACAATGAAGTCCGTTGGTGAAGCAATGGCAATTGGTCGTAACTATGCTCAAGCACTTCAGAAAGCCCTAAGAAGCTTAGAAAGACGTGGTTCGTCTTTCCACTGGGGTGCTCAATCCAAGACCAAGGACGAGCTCATTGAGATATCTAAGGTGCCAACCGACGGCCGTATTGTCACTGTTCAGCAGGCTCTGCGCCTAGGAGCTACTGCAGATGAGATTTTCAACGCAACCAAGATCGATCCTTGGTTCATTGATCAGATAGTGCTCATCAATGAAATTGCCGATGAGATTCATGACTCCCAGGAGTTGGACGAAGAGATGATGCAGTATGCGAAGTCGTTCGGATTCAGTGACGCTCAGATTGCTGAACTTAGAGGTTCAACTGAGCAAGAGATAAGAACTCTTCGTTACTCTCTGAGCATCAGACCGGTTTATAAAACTGTAGACACCTGTGCAGGAGAGTTCCCAGCTCTTACTCCATATCACTACAGCACTTATGAACAAGAGACTGAGGTGCGAGCATCAGATGCGAAGAAGGTAGTCATTCTCGGTTCTGGACCAAACAGAATTGGTCAAGGAGTTGAATTCGACTATTCCTGCGTACACGCCTCATTCGCCCTACATGACGCAGGCTATGAAACCATCATGATTAACTGCAACCCTGAGACAGTTTCAACAGACTATGACACCAGCGACAGGTTGTATTTCGAGCCACTCACGCTCGAAGATGTGCTTGAAGTAATTCACGCTGAGTCACGAAGCGGAACTCTTGTTGGAGTAGTCGTTCAGCTGGGCGGTCAGACAGCGCTTGGGCTTGCTCAGGGACTGGCGTCCTACGGAATTCCTATTCTAGGAACTACTCCAGACGCGATTGACCTTGCTGAAGAAAGAGGTGCTTTCTCAAGAATTCTTGATGAAGCTGGACTTATCTCACCGGCAAATGGAACAGCAACCAGTCTTGATGAAGCAAAGGTTATCGCAGAGCGAATTGGATTCCCAGTCCTTGTTAGGCCATCCTTCGTCCTTGGTGGTCGAGGTATGGAAATTGTTTACGATCAGGTATCTCTCGAAGGTTACTTCGATCGAATCGCTGACCAGGCAATTGTTGGCCCAAAGCATCCGTTGTTAGTTGACCGCTTTCTTGACGACGCAATCGAAATTGACATCGATGCTCTTTACGATGGCCAACAGTTATATGTCGGTGGCGTTATGGAGCACATTGAAGAAGCTGGAATCCACTCTGGTGACTCTTCCTGCACATTGCCGCCAATTACTCTGAGCAACACTCAGATCAACCGCGTAAGGGAAGCAACCGAGAAGATTGCTAAAGGCATTGGAGTTAAGGGGCTACTGAACGTTCAGTTCGCTCTTGCTCATGATGTTCTCTATGTTCTAGAAGCAAACCCAAGGGCCTCTAGAACGGTTCCTTTCGTATCTAAAGCACTAGGAATCACCCTTGCCAAAGCCGCTGCATTAGTAATGGTCGGAAAGACCATCCCTGAACTCATTGCTGGTGGTCACTTGCCTGCAACCGATGGAACCCACATTCCTGAGACAACCGCCATCTCAGTCAAGGAAGCAGTCTTACCTTTCAAGAGATTTGCAACCAAAGAGGGCAGATTCGTTGATTCGCTTCTTGGTCCTGAGATGCGATCTACTGGCGAGGTAATGGGTATTGATGTAGATTTCCCAACTGCATTCGCCAAGAGTCAAGCAGCTGCGGGTAGTGCACTTCCAAAGTCTGGAAAGATATTCATTTCCGTAGCAGATAGAGACAAGCACCAGGTTATTCTTCCTGTGCGAAGACTTTTCCAATTAGGTTATGAAATCCTAGCAACAGCTGGAACGGCATCTATTCTGAAGCGTCATGGAATCCCAGTTCGCATTGTTAGAAAGCATTCGGGTGATGACCAAGCGCCAGCAGGACCGACCATCGTTGACTTGATTCTGAACGGTGAAGTTGATGTAGTAGTAAACACTCCTTCTGGATCTTCAGCGCGTAAAGATGGTTATGAGATTAGAGCAGCGACAACAGCAGCTGACGCTCCTATCTTCACAACTATTGCTCAGTTATCAGCAGCAATTGGTTCATTCGAAACTGTTATTGCTGGTGATTTCAAAGTTAGATCACTCCAGGAACATGCAGAAGACAGGAGAGCAGCACTTGCCTGATACATTCTCGAAAAAACTTGAGACGGCTTTTGACTCAAAGGGTCAGCTATGCGTAGGCATCGATCCTCACGAAGACATCCTTCTAGAAGACGGGTTTGAAGTTTCGGCAAAGGGTGTTCTTGATTTTGGACTTGCGATGCTTGATGAACTTGAGGGTACTGTCTCCATAGTGAAACCTCAGGTTTCATTCTTCGAACGTTTTGGATCTGTAGGTTTTGCTTCCCTTGAGCAACTTCTTGACTCAGCCCAGGCGAAAGGTTTTCTTGTTATAGCCGACGCAAAGCGAGGGGACATTGGTTCCACTATGGAAGCCTATGCACAAGCTTGGTTAGGAAAAGATGCACCATTTACTTGTGATGCTCTTACTGTGAATCCGTATCTTGGTGTCGGAGCATTAGCACCGGCAGCATCTATAGCAGCGGAAAGAGGCAAAGGTCTTTTTGTTCTTGCAGCTACTTCAAACCCTGAGGGGCTAGCTTTGCAATCTTCCACCAATGAAGAAACTGTTGCAGCTCTTGTGTCTAGAGAAATCGATCGTCTAAACAGCAGCACAGCCACCTCTAATTCAAAGTTTGGCTCTAATGGCTTAGTAGTCGGGGCAACTGTATCCCTTACTGAACTTGGACTATCTCAAATCAATCAATCGAGACCAACGCTGAGAACTCCTATTCTTGCTCCTGGCTTTGGCTTTCAAGGCGCGAGGCTTGAAGACGCAAAAGCTATCTTCAAAGACCTAAGTAGCGATGTCTTGTATTCAATTTCCAGATCAGCACTTCGAGATGGTATTCGAGGCGTTTCTCGAGCTGTCCAAGAAGACCAAAACACTCTCCATAAAGCACTGAGCCAATAGGCTTAAGCCATGACCCGACTCACAGTGATTGCCGGACCAACAGCAGTTGGTAAGGGCACCGTCGTAAGACACTTGGTTGAGTCCCACCCTGAGATTCTTCTCTCTGTATCTGCTACAACCAGATCCCCAAGAGCTGGCGAAGTTGAAGGTGTCGACTATTACTTCGTATCACACGAAGAGTTTGACCGAATGATTGCTAATAACGAGCTTCTTGAATACGCGGTTGTCCACCTTAAAAACAAGTACGGAACCCCTAGAGAACCCGTTGAGAAGGCCCTAGCTTCAGGCAAGCAGATAATCCTGGAGATAGACATTCAAGGCGCGGAACAGGTCAAAGCCTCGATGCCTGACGCTAACTTGATATTTATCGCTCCTCCAAGTCTCGAGGAATTGAAGAAACGTCTCGTTGGCAGGGGCACTGAAACCCCTGAAGAGATAGCCATTCGCCTAGAAACAGCCGAAGTAGAGCTTGCTTCTCAAGGTTCTTTCGACCACGTGGTCATAAATACTGATGTGGCGCAATGTGCCCAAGAGGTCTTAGACTTGATGCAGTCTTCGTGAACCCATCTGGTTCACATGTAATCAAAGGAAAAGTAGTACAAAAATGTCTGAAAAACTTGAAGGTATTGTATCTCCATCAATCGACGCACTTATGTCTAAGAGCGACTCTAAGTACGGATTGGTCATCTTCGCAGCCAAGCGTGCACGTCAGATAAACGATTACTACTCAGCCCTTCACGAGGGTTCATTGTTCGACAACGTAGGTCCACTTGTTGATGCAGCTGTTGACGACAAGCCACTTTCTATCGCAATGCGCGAAATCGTAGAGGGTGCAGTAGTCGCTTCAGAAGCCAAAAACTAATCTGAGTAACCTTGCGTATTCTCGTAGGGGTAACCGGAGGCATCGCAGCGTATAAAGCTGCCGGTGTTATTCGCGGCTTTACTGAACTTGGGCACATTGTCAAGGTTCTCCCAACACAAAACGCGTTGAGATTTATTGGTGCAACCACATTGGAAGCCCTCTCACACAATGCAGTTGATCCTGATCTCTACACAGATGTTGATTCTGTTAAGCACATTGCTCTTGCTCAAGAAGCTGATCTAATAGTTGTTGCTCCTGCGACTGCAGCGTTCTTGGCTCGATATGCTTCTGGTATCGCAGATGACCTTCTACTGAACGTTTTACTTGCAACCAAAGCCAAAGTAGTCATCGCTCCAGCAATGCACACCGAGATGTGGATTCACCCAGCAACTGTTACCAATGTTCAATTGCTTAGAGCAAGAGGAGTAGTAGTCATTGAGCCAGCAGTAGGCAGGCTCACCGGAGAAGACTCTGGAGCAGGTCGATTGCCTGAGGCTGAGGTAATTGTCTCTCAAGCTCTTAATGCAGTAACCAACCAGGACTTCGCTGGCAAGAGACTAACCATCGCAGCGGGTGGAACAAGAGAACCAATCGATTCAGTTCGGTTCATTGGTAACAGATCTTCAGGTAAGCAAGGTATTGCTCTAGCTGATGCTGCATCTACTCGCGGAGCGACAGTTACCTTGATTGCCATCAACATCGACTCTGACCTATCTAGATTCTCGAATGTAGTTAGAGTTTCTAGCACTGAGGAACTAAGTGCTGCATTGAACGCAGCTTCATTAACTTCAGACGCTATATTGATGCCAGCGGCCGTCAGTGATTTCAGAATGTCTAGCCCTGTTATCGGCAAAATGCATCGCGAGGATTCTGACACAAAGAACTTAGAACTCGTCGCCAACCCTGATTTGTTGGTAGGACTCTCAAGACTTCGTATGGACTCAAAACTGAATGTCGCACTTGTTGGCTTTGCTGCTGAAGTCTTGGAACCAGGACAAGGCTCTGAGGAATTGATTGATAGAGCCAAAGAAAAGCTTGCTAAAAAGGGCGTCGACATGATTGTGGCCAATGATGTCTCAAATGGTCAGGTCTTTGACGCTGACGATAACTCAGTTGTCATCATCACCAAGGAAGAGCAGCAGTTGTCAGCTGGCTCTAAATTGACTGTGGCTAACAGCATTCTTGACGTTCTCCGCAAGTTCTTGTAGTAGTTCTCCATCTTGTGTCGTAGAGCAGAGATAAACTTGGCAACATATGAATAACACAAGGTACTTCACATCTGAATCCGTAACCGAGGGTCACCCAGACAAAATTTGTGATCAGATCAGCGATGCTATTCTCGATAACCTCATTGCTCAGGACCCTGCATCTCGAGTCGCAGTTGAAACTTTAGTAACTACCGGTTTGGTACACGTTGCCGGTGAAATCACGACAGAGGGGTATGCAGAAATTCCCGACATTGTTCGAAGCAAACTCCTTGAAATCGGCTACAACTCATCCGTCATTGGTTTTGATGGTAATTCCTGTGGGGTGAGTGTATCCATTGGTAAGCAATCTGCTGACATTGCTCTAGGGGTAGATTCATCCCTTGAAGCTGTGTCGGGCAGCGCTGAAGACAGCTATGACAAACAAGGTGCTGGCGACCAAGGCATCATGTTTGGTTTTGCCTGTGATGAAACTAAAGACTTGATGCCACTACCGATCAAAATAGCTCATTCACTCTCAGAGCGTCTGGCGAAGGTTAGACACGAAGGT
>CANLCU010000037.1 GCA_947489135.1 Micrococcales bacterium | reverse complement strand
GTGACTTGACGGGCGGTGTGTACAAGGCCCGGGAACGTATTCACCGCAGCGTTGCTGATCTGCGATTACTAGCGACTCCGACTTCATGAGGTCGAGTTGCAGACCTCAATCCGAACTGAGACCGGCTTTTTGGGATTCGCTCCACCTTGCGGTATTGCAGCCCTTTGTACCGGCCATTGTAGCATGCGTGAAGCCCAAGACATAAGGGGCATGATGATTTGACGTCATCCCCACCTTCCTCCGAGTTGACCCCGGCAGTCTCCCATGAGTTCCCACCATAACGTGCTGGCAACATAGGACGAGGGTTGCGCTCGTTGCGGGACTTAACCCAACATCTCACGACACGAGCTGACGACAACCATGCACCACCTGTATAGAGACCTTGCGGGGACTACATTTCTGCAGTTTTCCTCTATATGTCAAGCCTTGGTAAGGTTCTTCGCGTTGCATCGAATTAATCCGCATGCTCCGCCGCTTGTGCGGGCCCCCGTCAATTCCTTTGAGTTTTAGCCTTGCGGCCGTACTCCCCAGGCGGGGCGCTTAATGCGTTAGCTGCGACACGGATCACGTGGAATGTGACCCACATCTAGCGCCCAACGTTTACGGCGTGGACTACCAGGGTATCTAATCCTGTTCGCTCCCCACGCTTTCGCTCCTCAGCGTCAGTAGCGGCCCAGAGAAGTGCCTTCGCCATTGGTGTTCCTCCTGATATCTGCGCATTCCACCGCTACACCAGGAATTCCCTTCTCCCCCACCGCACTCTAGTCTGCCCGTACCCACTGCAAGTCCGAGGTTGAGCCTCAGATTTTCACAGCAGACGCGACAAACCGCCTACGAGCTCTTTACGCCCAATAATTCCGGATAACGCTTGCACCCTACGTATTACCGCGGCTGCTGGCACGTAGTTAGCCGGTGCTTTTTCTTCAGGTACCGTCACTTTCGCTTCTTCCCTGATAAAAGAGGTTTACAACCCGAAGGCCTTCATCCCTCACGCGGCGTTGCTGCGTCAGGCTTTCGCCCATTGCGCAATATTCCCCACTGCTGCCTCCCGTAGGAGTCTGGGCCGTGTCTCAGTCCCAGTGTGGCCGGTCACCCTCTCAGGCCGGCTACCCGTCGTCGCCTTGGTGAGCCATTACCTCACCAACTAGCTGATAGGCCGCGAGCTCATCCTTGACCGAAATTCTTTCCACGCCCGTGGGATGCCCCAAGGCGTCGTATCCGGTATTAGCTACAGTTTCCCGCAGTTATCCCAGAGTCAAGGGCAGATTGCTCACGTGTTACTCACCCGTTCGCCACTAATCCACCGGAGCAAGCTCCAGCTTCATCGTTCGACTTGCATGTGTTAAGCACGCCGCCAGCGTTCATCCTGAGCCAGGATCAAACTCTCCGTAAAAGTTTTTTAGGACCAAAGCAAGCTTTGGCCCAAGTTTTACGAAACCCCCGGAAAATGGGGGCATCAATTTGATCTGACTAGTCAGATTGTCTGACAATCTGTCTAATCCAATTACTACTGAACATTCAAAAAGGCAAGCCTTATTGAAGCCAGGTTCTTGGCATCGACATTGTGCACGCTGTTGAGTTCTCAAGGATCGGATGCATATGCGGATTCCGGTTAGGGGCCCACGCAGAGCAACTTCACTAACTTACCACTTTTTGAGCATAAGTCAAATAGACATACGCATTAAATCTAGAAAAATCTAGATACTCAAAGTGGAAGTTCAACCTGCCCCAGAGTCGCCAATTTACTGGGTTTTCTGGGAGCTGATTGGTTGCACTTGAGCCGAGATCCATAAAATAGATTTCTCAAACTGTGGGCAACAGGTAAAAGATTACGCCCGAATAACAATCAAGTCAAATCGAAGCCAAGGAATATCTTTACTTTTGGATAAAGATTCCAGCCAAAGTCTTCTTTCCCCTGCGAAGCACTGCGAACTCCCCCATAATCGTCTGGTCCAGGGTGGCTTTTTCATCGTCAATTCTTAGGTTGTTGAGGTAGACCCCACCCTCGGCAATAGCTCTACGACCAGCACTCAGGCTGGCAACAAGGCCTGTCTCAACCAATAGCTCTGCTACACCAGCACCTAATTGGGCTTTGGTGTTTGGAAGAGCGGAAAGTGCAGCCTCCAGAGTGCCCTTATCTAACTGGTCTAACTCTCCCAGCCCAAATAGAGCCTGGGATGCTGCAATTACTGCATCAGTAGCTGCCGCTGAATGAACCAGAGAGGTAACTTCGTAAGCTAGCTTCTTTTGAGCTGCTCTTAGGTGAGGTTCTGAAACAAGCTGGGCCTCAAGATCATCGATTTCGGCTTTGCTCAAGAAAGTAAAGACTTTTAGGAGGTTGATGGTGTTTGAATCCTCAACATTTAGCCAGAATTGGTAAAAAGCGTAAGGAGAAGTCAGGTCTGTGTCTAACCAGATCGCATTTCCTTCAGATTTACCGAACTTCTTGCCTTCTGAATCAGTAATCAGAGGTGTAGCCAAGATAAATGCACTCTTGCCTTCGACTTTGTGGATCAAATCTGTACCGCTAGTCAGATTTCCCCACTGGTCACTGCCGCCTACCTGCAAAACACAGTTGTTTCTGCGATAAAGCTCTAGGAAATCCATTCCTTGAAGGATTTGGTATGAAAATTCAGTAAATGAAATACCCGCATCAGAGTTCAAACGAGCAGAAACAGCATCCTTGCTAAGCATTTTGCCAACTCTGAAGTGCTTGCCGATGTCTCTTAGGAAATCAATTGAGCTTAGTGACTCTGTCCAATCAAGGTTGTTCACGAGTTTTGCTCCGTTAGAGCCTTCGAAAGATAGGAATCGTTCGGCTTGCGTGCCAATTTTCTGAACCCATTCAGCCACGGTCTCTTTAGTGTTCAATGTTCGCTCTGCATTTGGCTTAGGGTCACCAATTAGACCTGTTGCCCCGCCGATAAGTACTAGTGGGTTGTGCCCTGCAAGCTGAAGTCTTCTCATAACCAAAAGCTGAACCAGGTTTCCAAGGTGCAAGCTAGGTGCAGTTGGATCAAAACCACAGTAGAAGGTAAGCGATGAAGACTTTAGAGCACTTTGCAGTTCTGCTTCATCAGTTGAGATAGAAACTAGGCCGCGCCACTTCAGTTCTTCCCAAACATCGGAGAAGCCAGAGTCATTGCTCTGTTTTGCAAGTGCATCGCTTGTGGCCATTAGTAAAACCTATCTGTTTTCGCTAGGCACCATTTTACGCAATGCACTGATCTGATCTAGGACTCTAGGCACTGCAGTTCCACCCGTGCCGCTTCTGGAACGAATAGAACCCGCAACATTCAGCACTTCCCTAACCTCAGGAGTTAGATGTTTGCTGATGGCTGCAAACTCAACATCAGAGACTTCACTCAGTTCCATATCATTACTTTCAGCAAATGCCACGAGCTTCCCAGTAATCTCATGAGCTTCTTTGAATGGAACTCTCTGCTTCACTAACCACTCAGCAACATCTGTTGCTAGTGAGTAACCAGCTGAAGAAAGTTCTTCCATACGAGCAGTGTTGAACTCCATGGTGGCAACCATTCCAGTGAATGCAGGAAGAATCAAAAGCAAACTGTCGGCAATGTCAAAGACAGGTTCTTTGTCTTCTTGAAGGTCTCTGTTGTATGACAGAGGCAATGCTTTCAATGTTGAAAGCAAGCCAGTTAGGTCACCAATGATTCGACCAGCTTTACCTCTGGTTAGCTCCGCAACGTCAGGGTTCTTCTTTTGCGGCATGATCGATGAACCAGTTGAGAATGCGTCAGCAAGCTTCACATAGTTGAACTCAGCACTGGCCCAAATAATTATTTCTTCAGCAAAGCGAGAAAGGTTAATCGAAATCAATGTTCCAATAAATGCAAACTCAGCAACAACATCTCTAGATGATGTTGCATCCATCGAGTTAGCCATCGGAGCTGTCAAGCCGAGAGCTTCAGAGACAATGTTTGGATCTAGTTCTAGAGAAGTACCTGCTAGAGCTCCCGCTCCATAGGGAGAGAATGATGCTCTCTCTCGCCACTGAGCCAAACGCTCTAGGTCTCTAACTAGAGGCCACACGTGGGCTAGGAGGTGGTGGGATAGCAATACTGGTTGAGCATGCTGGAAGTGAGTGCGTCCTGGCATTGGCTCACTCAGGTGCTCCTGAGCCAAGGTGGTCAGAACATCAATCAACTGAAGAATCTCAGTTCGAATAAGTGTTGCTTGATCCAAGAGGTAGATGCGAATTAGAGTCGCAATCTGGTCGTTTCTAGACCTACCGGCTCTAACCTTGCCACCAAGTTCTGGTCCAACCATTTCGATTAGTCCACGCTCTAAAGCACTGTGCACATCCTCATCGGTAGCTTTAGCTACGAACATTCCTGAGGTAACTCTCTTGTCTAGTTCTGCTAGAGCCTTATCTAGTTTCACAAGCTCAGCCTCAGCCAAGTAACCTGCTGCTCGAAGAGCTAGAAGGTGTGCCCTAGTGCCCTTGATGTCGTATGGAGCTAGACGCCAATCAAAATGGATTGATCTACTCAGAGCAGCAACAGCGTCATTGGTAGCTCCAGAGAATCTACCGCCCCATAGTGAAGATGAATCAGACATGACTACTTCTTATTCCTATTTGCATCTCTTCTTGCTGCAATCTTGCTAGGCAATGACCATAGCTCAATGAAGCCCTTAGCAAGAGACTGATCAAAAGTATCGCCAGTGTCATAGGTTGCCAAACTGAAGTCATACAAAGACTCTTCAGATTTACGTCCAGTAACCACTGCCCTGCCACCCTGCATCTTCAGGCGAACATCGCCTGTCACATGCTCCTGGGTGTGGTCAATGAACACATCTAGTGATCTCTTGAGCCCTGAGAACCAAAGTCCTTCGTAAACAAGATCTGCCCAACGTGCTTCAATGCCTCGCTTGAATCTGTTCACATCGCGCTCAAGAGTTAGGTTCTCTAACTCCTCGTGTGCAGCAATCAAAGCGATACCCGCAGGTGACTCATAAATTTCACGACTCTTGATTCCAACCAGTCTGTCTTCAACAATGTCGATACGACCAACACCATGTGCACCAGCTAGAACATTCATCTTCTGAATCAAATCAATGGCTGAGTATCTAACTCCATCTATAGCAACAGGAATACCTGATTCGAAACTAATAGTTACTTCAGTTGCTTCTCTAAACACATCAGGGTCTTGAGTGTATGAATAAAGATCTTCAATAGGAGCATTCCAAGGGTCCTCTAGGAAACCAGTTTCAACAGCTCTACCCCAAACGTTCTGATCCACAGAATATGGGGACTTCTTGTTCTGAGCGATAGGAAGATTGTTCTTCTCAGCAAACTCGATTGCCTTATCTCTGGTTAGAGCAAGGTCACGAATTGGAGCAATTGACTTCAATTCAGGTGCGATAGCAGCAACAGCGGCTTCAAAGCGAACCTGGTCATTACCTTTACCAGTGCAACCGTGAGCCACACTGTCTGCCCCAAGCTTTCTAGCAACGCTAGCTAGGTGCTTACCAATCAAGGGTCTAGATAAAGCAGATACCAGCGGGTATCTCTTTTGATACAGACCATTAGCCTTCAGTGCAGGAATTAGGTAGTCGTCAGCAAACTCAGACTTAGCGTCAATAACAATGGCTTCAACAGCTCCACAGTCCAAAGCACGCTGACGAATTGCATCCATGTCCTCGCCACCCTGGCCAACATCGATAGCAAGAGCAACAACCTCTTTGCCAGTGGCCTCTTTTAGCCAACCAATTCCAACGGAAGTATCCAAACCACCTGAATAGGCAAGCACTACGCGTTCTGACATCTATTACTCCTTAAATGCTCTCGATGACAGTCGTCATCGGGATTACTTTGATTTTACTTGGCACGTTGGTCTAGCCAAACCATTAGGGCTTTCTGTGCATGAAGACGGTTCTCCGCCTCATCCCAGATAACAGCTTGTTTTCCATCTAACACTTCAGCACTAATTTCGTATCCTCTGTAAGCAGGAAGACAGTGCAACACAATTGCATCTGCTTTAGCTGCCTTCAAAAGCTCAGAATCAATAGTGAAACCAGCAAAGTCTTTTACCCGTTGAGCCTTCTCTGCTTCCTGACCCATAGATACCCAAGTATCAGTTGCAAGAACATCAGCATCAACAACAGCCTCTTTAGGAACATGAGAAACAGATACAGATCCACCGGTGCCAGCTGCAATCTGAGTTGCTTTGGCAACAACGTCTGCAGCTGGTGAATACTTCTCTGGGGTTACTGCAACGACATGCATCCCAGCCATTGCTCCTGCAATCAGATAAGAGTTAGCCATGTTGTTGCCATCACCGATGTAGACAAGCTTCAAGCCAGCAAGTTTTCCTTTGTGCTCTTGAATGGTTAGAAGATCTGCAAGTAATTGGCAAGGGTGAAAATCATCGCTCAAGGCATTGATCACAGGAACATTAGAGTTCTGAGCCATCTCCTCCAAACCAGCCTGTGCATAGGTTCGCCAAACAATCTGAGCTACCTGTCGATCCAAAACTCTCGCTGTGTCAGCAACTGATTCTTTAGCTCCCATCTGACTGCCTTGAGCATCGATGATCAGTGGAACTCCACCTAGATCACTAATCCCAACAGCAAAGGAAACTCTGGTTCTAGTCGAGGTCTTATCGAAAATCACGGCAACAGTTTTTGGACCTTCAAATACCTTGCGAGAGTGAGGCTTCGCTTTGAGTTCTACAGCCAGCTGAAGAATCTCTGCCTGCTCTGCAGGAGAGATGTCGTCATCTCTCAAAAAGTGTCTAGTCATTTCTTCCTCTTCCTATTCCTAAGGCAGCACCAAGGTGCCAATTCCTGAAGGTGTGAATACTTCGAGCAATACGCTGTGTGGAACTCGACCATCAATAATGTGTGCTTTAGAAACTCCAGCACGCACTGCATTCAAGCAAGCCTGCATCTTGGGAATCATTCCTGATTCAAGATCCGGCAACATCTCTTCTAACTCTGATGACGTAAGTTCACTAACCAAAGAATCTCGGTTAGGCCAATCGCTGTATAAACCTGGAACATCAGTTAGCACTACTAGCTTTTCAGCACCTAAGGCAGCAGCCAAAGAGGAAGCAGCTAAATCAGCGTTTACATTTATCAACTGTCCACTTGCATCAGGTGCAACAGTTGAGATAACTGGAATTAGATTCGCCTCGAGTGACTTGGTTATCACTGATGCATTTACTTCAACAACTTCACCTACGAGCCCTAAGTCTGCTCTTGTGATTAAAGCCTTGAACAGACCTTCAGTTTCACCATTGAAGACCGCTGCCTTAGCTCCAGAATTTGCAATCATGTTGGCTAACGGTGTGCTGATCTCATTCATCAACACATCACGAATGACAGAGATTGCCTCAGATGATGTAACCCTCAGACCATCTACGAATTCACTCTTCAAACCAAGATCTGATAAACGAGAGGTAATCTGAGGACCTCCACCGTGAACAACTACGGCTTTAATGCCAACCAGATTTAGGAACGCGACATCCTCCGCGAAAGCTTTCTGAAGCTGCTCATCAACCATGGCATTGCCACCAAACTTCAAGACAAATACTTTGCCCTGAAACTTTCTAATCCATGGAGCAGACTCGGTAAGAGTCTTAGCCTTTATTCGAGCTAAATCTAGGTTTGTGGCATCTACTTTCAGCACTATGCCTCCCCCTCTGTAATTCCAGTTCCTTCAGAAAGTCCAAGAGCAATATTCATGCTCTGTAAAGCTGCACCTGCGGTGCCCTTCACCAAATTATCTATTGCACTAATGACAACCACTCGTCCTGATGCTTCATCTATGGTGATTCCGATTTGAACCTTATTTGCGTACTCAACATCAGCAGTATTCGGGAAAGAACCTTCAGGCTGGATCTCAATGAAACTCTCTGATCCATAGGCATCAGCGAAAGCTTTTCTAAGAGACATTTCATCAGCACCAGCAATCATCTTTCCTGTATTTACAGCAAGGATTCCCCTGAACATCGGAACCAAAACCGGAGTAAAGGTTATGGAAACTTTAGCCATTGAAGACTTTTCAAGATTCTGTTGCACCTCAGGGATGTGGCGATGAATTCCGCCAACTTGATATGCAAAAGCAGAATCTAAAACTGGATCCTGATTTACTTCAGCGTTACGGCCTGCCCCACTTGTTCCAACCGAGAGTGTTGAAACTAAGTCTTTTGCATCAACAAATCCAGCACGAAGTAACGGAGCAAAAGCAAGTGTGATAGCAGTTGCATTACAGCCAGGAACAGCGATTCTCTTCTGACCGATCAGGTTCTCACGTTGCTTTGAACTTGACCCAATAAGCAATTCAGGCATGCCATAGGCCCATGTACCTGCATGAGAGCTCTTGTAGAACTTCTCAAATTCTTCTGCTGACTCAAGTCTGAAATCAGCTCCGCAATCTAGAACCAAAACATCATCTTCTAGCCAAGCTGCGACTTCAGCTGACTTGGTGTGTGGAAGAGCAAGGAAAACTACATCATGCCCTAGAAGATTCTCTTTTGTGTTTTCTACAAAAACTAAATCTGAATAATTGTTGAACTCAGGATTTAGTGAGCCTAACGTTTCACCCACACTCGAATTACCTGTGACAGTAACCAGCTCTATGTTTGGATGCTTAGCTAACAGTCTCGCAAGCTCGCCACCAACATAACCGCTGGCTCCTGCTATCGCAGCCCTAAGTTTCATGAGTTCTCCTTAGAGAATCTTTAGGCTCTAATTGTTGCGCCGAATTTGGCATTAGCGGCTGAGACTGCGTTGTCTCTAGCTTGGCTTGCCTCTAACTGGGTCAAAGTTCTATCGCTTGCTCTAAATCTCAGAGCGAAAGTAAGTGACTTCTTTCC
>CANLCU010000036.1 GCA_947489135.1 Micrococcales bacterium | reverse complement strand
CTATTGATTGTGGCTGGAGCAGGTTCAGGTAAGACCAAGGTGCTAACCCACCGCATTGCTCACCTACTAGAGCAAAGAGAAGCCTGGCCATCCCAGATCTTGGCTATTACTTTCACCAATAAAGCAGCCAGTGAGATGAGAGACCGAATAAAGCTCCTGGTGGGGGACCCAGAAGGAATGTGGATCCGCACCTTCCACTCTGCTTGCCTTCAAATACTTAGAAGAGAAGCTGAGCGTCTAGGACATAACTCAAACTTCACTGTTTATGACACTGGCGATTCAAGAGCACTAATCAAGAGACTGATCAAATCAAGTGGCCATGACATCGACAGCCTGAAGGCTCAAGTAGTCGCATCAGCAATTAGCAAAGCTAAGAACGAGTTGCAGACAGCTGAAGACTTCGCTGCAAACATCGATACCAAGAACCCAAAGTCTCAGGCTATTGCTGAAGTATTCCTTGCCTATGAGTCAGAGAAGAAGAGAAACAACGCCTTTGACTTTGATGACCTAATCGGGGAGACCGTCTTCTTGCTCAGAGCTTTCCCTGAGGTGGCAGCTAACTACCAACGTAAATTTAGACATGTTCTAGTTGATGAGTATCAGGACACCAACCATGCTCAGTACGCTCTGATTCGTGAGTTGACTAAACCAATTGATCCGAAGTTTGCACTTCCTGAAGGCAAAACAGGAGAACTAGTAGGACCTGCCTCATTAACAGTTGTTGGTGACAGCGACCAGTCAATCTATGCCTTCCGTGGTGCTGACATTAGAAACATTTCTGAGTTCAGCAAAGACTTCCAAGGTGCTCACACAATCCTGCTTGAGCAGAACTATCGTTCAACCCAAAACATTCTTTCTGCAGCTAATGCTGTTATTGCTAAGAACTTTGACAGACCAGATAAGAACCTTTGGACTGATGCAGGAGCTGGAGAGAAGATAGTTCAGTTCACAGCAGTAGATGAAAGACATGAAGCAGGCTTTATTGTTGATCAGATTCAAGAACACCATGGCGATGGAGTTGCTTATTCTCAGATGGCAATTCTTTATAGAACAAACGCTCTAACTCCAAGCATTGAAGCGGAACTAAAGTCCCAGCGAGTTCCTTATGCAGTTATCGGTGGTTTGAAATTCTATGAGCGTAAAGAAATCAAAGATGCTCTTGCTTATCTAACCGCTGTTTCTAACGGACGTAACGATGAAGCAGTTAGAAGAATTATCAATGAACCTGGAAGAGGCATCGGAGATAAGACAGAGCTCAAGGTTGCTGAGTTAGCAAGAAGGAATGGCATCAGTTTCAGGGAAGCCCTTTCTTATTCGACTGAACTTGGGCTTGGTCCAAAGCTAACTGAAGCAATTACTAAGTTTGCTAATCTTCTAGATTCCCTAGAACAGATGTCACACACTTCTAAAATCAGCGATGTACTGATTGAAGCTCTTGTTCGATCTGGTTATCGCTATGGCTTGGAGATGAGCCGTGACCCTCAAGATGAGGCAAGAGTAGAAAACCTTGATGCTCTTGTAGGTCAGGTAGTTGAGTATCAGCTAAGAAACCCTGAGGCTACACTGGCTGATTACTTGGCTGAGATCACTTTGGCCGCAGCAGCAGATGAAATTGACGATGGTTCAGGTCAGGTCTCACTAATGACCCTGCACACAGCCAAAGGTCTTGAATACCCAGTTGTGTTTGTTGCAGGTCTTGAGCAGGGAACTCTTCCACACATGCGCTCCTTCGAAGAGGTTGGTGGCCTAGCTGAGGAACGCAGACTGTTCTATGTGGGTATTACTAGAGCGATGAGATTGCTGTATCTAACGATTGCCATGCAGAGAACCCTGTTTGGTCAGTTGAACTCAACCATGCCTTCAAACTTCTTGCTAGATATCCCCGCAGATCTGATTGATCAAAGAGGAGCTGAAAGAGAAAGCCCTAGGTACCAACCTAGAGCTGTGGGTAGTGGCTATGACCGACCTGTCAGAGAGAAGAAGGTCTGGGATAACGCCATCACCACTGTCAGGAACAATGAGGGACTAATCCTTGCTGTTGGGGACAAGGTCAAGCACGATGCCTTTGGGGTTGGAACGGTTATTGAGACCACTGGCGAGGGTGCGAGACAGACCGCTGAGATTAGATTCGAGAAGGTAGGCACTAAGCGCTTGATGGTGCGGGTAGCACCTATCGAGAGGCTCTAAACTGGTCTTTGGTGCACGCTCTTCAGTGCCCTTTTTGTGAATGGAATCATAAGTGGATTTATTTGAATATCAAGCCCGAGACATGTTCGAGGCACACGGAGTCCCTGTTCTACAGGGCCTAATCGCAGACACCCCAGAGCAAGCAGCTGAAGCTGCAGCCAAGATTGGCGGCACTGTTGTGGTCAAAGCCCAGGTTAAAGCTGGTGGCCGAGGCAAAGCCGGTGGTGTGAAGTTAGCTCATAACCCTGAAGAGGCAAGAGCAGCTGCGGAATCAATCTTGAAGTTGACCATCAAGGATCTTCCTGTCAATCGAGTAATGATTGCTCAGGGTGCTGCCATCGATAAGGAATACTACTTCTCAGTATTGCTTGATAGAAGCAACAGAACTTTCCTTTCTCTTTGCAGTGTTGAAGGTGGAATGGATATTGAGCAGCTTGCTGAAGAGCGTCCAGATGCTCTAGCAAAGATTGCTATCGATGCTATTCAGGGAATCGACTTGGCTAAGGCTTTGGAGATCGCTAAAGCCGGTGGCTTCAGCGATGACATCGCTGCCAAGGTAGCTCCAGTATTTGTGAAGCTATACGACGTCTTCGTGAAAGAAGATGCAACCCTAGTTGAAGTAAACCCATTGATCCTAAGTAAAGATGGCGAAATCATCGCTCTTGATGGCAAGGTCTCTCTAGATGACAACGCTGAGTTCCGTCACGAAAGAGAAACAATGGAACGCGATCAGCTTGATCCTCTAGAGGCTAAGGCTAAGCAAGCAGATCTTAACTACGTGAAGCTAGATGGTGAAGTTGGAATCATCGGTAATGGTGCAGGACTTGTTATGTCAACACTTGACGTTGTTGCTTATGCAGGTGAAAAACACGGTGGTGTGAAGCCAGCTAACTTCCTAGATATTGGTGGTGGAGCTTCAGCTGAAGTTATGGCTGCAGGTCTTGATGTAATTCTTGGTGACCCACAGGTAAAGAGCGTGTTTGTTAACGTCTTTGGTGGAATCACTGCTTGTGATGCTGTTGCTAATGGAATCGTTGGAGCGTTAGCTACTCTAGGTTCTTCTGCTACTAAGCCTTTGGTTGTTCGCCTTGATGGTAACAACGTAATTGAAGGTCGAAAGATTTTGGCTGATGCAAATCACCCACTAGTAACCGTTGTTGACACTATGGATGAAGCTGCTGATAAAGCCGCTGAACTCGCTAACCGCTAAAGAGAGATTTAAGTAATGTCTATTTTCCTAGATAAGAACAGCAAGATAATCGTTCAGGGTATGACCGGTTCTGAAGGTATGAAGCACACTCGCAGAATGCTAAAAGGTGGATCAAACATCGTCGGTGGTGTAAACCCTCGCAAGGCAGGAGAGTCTGTTGATGTTGATGGAACTTCATTGCCAGTGTTTGGATCAGTTGCAGATGCAATGGCAGCAACAGGAGCAAACGTTTCTGTAATCTTCGTGCCACCAGCTTTCGCTAAGTCAGCTGTCATGGAAGCTATCGATGCTTCAATCGAATTAGCAGTTGTAATCACTGAGGGAATCCCAGTTCATGACTCAGCTAGTTTCTGGGCATACAGCGCTTCAAAGGGCAATAAGACCCGCATCATTGGTCCTAACTGCCCAGGTATCATCAGTCCAGGAAAATCTAACGCTGGTATTACTCCTTCTGACATCTCAGGTCCTGGTCCTATTGGTCTAGTCAGTAAGTCAGGTACTTTGACCTACCAAATGATGTTTGAGCTTCGTGACATTGGTATCTCAACTGCTATCGGTATTGGTGGAGATCCAGTTATTGGAACTACACACATTGATGCTCTAGCTGCTTTCGAAGCAGATCCAGAAACTAAGGCAATTGTGCTTATCGGTGAAATTGGTGGTGACAGCGAGGAGAAAGCTGCTGCATACATCAAGGACAACGTAACTAAGCCAGTAGTTGCCTATGTTGCAGGATTTACTGCTCCTGAAGGTAAGACCATGGGTCACGCGGGAGCGATTGTTTCAGGTTCTGCTGGAACTGCTCAGGCTAAAAAAGAAGCATTCGAAAAAGTCGGTGTGAAGGTAGGCAAGACTCCAAGCGAGACTGCAGCCCTAATGCGCGGTGTTATCGCAAGCCTATAGCTCATGCGTATAAAGGCATTCGCTAGAGGAGCACTGGGTGCAGCTTTTGTTGTTGCCATAGGTTTCTTCAGCGTCTTTGCCCTAAACATTACAACTTGGCTCATTGAGCAAACTCAAGGTGCAACCTTTCAGACTGTCTTGCAAGACTCTTCAAGAACTTGGTTGAGCTCACACGGCGTAACAATATTCTTTGCTGAAGGAAAACTTGCTGGGCTAAAAGTTCCTGCATTTATCTATGATCTAATCCCACTTGGTTTCTCAATACTTATTGGCTGGTCGATGTTTAGATCAGGTAGGAAACTAAGCGGTGAGAAGTATTTAGGATTTGGCTGGGCAGGAGCAATCCTTACTTACATACTAGTTTCTGTAATTGTTACAAGCGTTGCTGTTACCAAAGAGATCTTTGTAGTTCAGTGGCAAGGAGTTTTCATTCCTGTTGCTCTATTTGCTGTATTACTGATTGTTGGCTCAGTTGTTGGCGATGCCATGCTCTTCGAGGATTCTGAACCATCTGAACTCAGAGAGAGAATTAGAAACTTCTTTACAGGTTTAGTTGACAAGTTGCCTTGGGCAATCAAGCCTTTGATTGGTCCAGCACTTCGTGCTGGTACCGGTGTCGTAGCAGCCATGAGTGCTGTGAGTGCAATCATGATCTCAGTTCTGTTGGCTGTGAACTGGATTGAAATCATTAAGTTATATCAGTCACTGCAATTGACCTTCTTAGGTACCTTTACAGTGAGCACAGGTCAGCTGGCATTGATGCCAAACTTAATTGCCTTTGGCAATGCCTGGCTAACCGGAGTTGGCTTCTCGGTTGGGCAAGGCTCAACAGTTAGCCCACTTGTTACTGAACTTGGACCCTTGCCTGCTATTCCAATGCTGGCTTCTCTGCCTACTTCTAGTAGCAGTTTGGGAGTGCTGTTCATTCTTGTGCCACTGCTAGCTGCCTTCTTTGGCACATTGCTGGTGAAGTCACACACTGCAGAACTTAGATTCAACTACTCATCCGCTACAACCGCAGCCATCTCTCTGGGGCTTTCTATTGGTTTGGTTGCTGCAGTTCAGATGTGGATATTGGTTGAGTTAGCAAGTGGCTCTCTAGGGCCTGGACGCATGAGTCTAGTTGGAGCTAATCCTTGGATAGTTGCTGGAGTTACCTTTGCTGAGGTCAGCATCGCTTCAGTATTGGCAGCGTTCTTCAGTGCTCGACCTGACGGTGCTGACACAGAACTCATCAAGAGAATCTCTGGCGGTAAAGTTAGAAAATGATATCTGTTGTTGTGCTCATCTCAGGCAGCGGATCGAACCTCCTCTCGTTGCTACAAAAGAGCGAAAACCCTCTTTACCCAGCCAAGATTGTTGCTGTTGGATCTGACAAGAATGCACCTGGCCTTGAGCATGCTGAACTATACGAAGTAGACACCTTTGTTGTTAGTCCTGAAAGATTTGCTACCAAAGAACTTTGGGCTGAAACTCTTCTAGCTAACGTCCAACATCACCAACCAGATCTTGTTGTTCTAGCTGGATTCATGAAGGTATTGCCAGCTAACTTTGTAGCTGCTCTAAAGGGCAAACTAATCAACATTCACCCAAGCCTTCTTCCTGAGTTCAAAGGTGCTCATGCTGTGAGAGATGCTCTGCAAGCAGGAGCTACAAAGACAGGTGTAACCATTCACTATGTTGACGAAGGTGTCGACACCGGTGAAATCATTGTTCAGAGCGAAGTTGCAATTGAGCCGAATGACACTGAAGCAGTTCTGCATGAACGCATCAAGAAGGTTGAGCATGTACTTCTCGCTTCAACTATCGAACAGATTGCCTACAAACAACTACCAGCGCTAAAATTCTAGAGTTAGGGATTACCTTGTCAGCACAAAATGAATACACTCCGGCGGATTATCGTCATCGTGACCGTGTTGCAATTAGACGAGCTCTTATCTCTGTTAGCGACAAGACAGGTCTTATCGAACTAGCCACAGATCTATCTGAAGCTGGAGTTTCAATTGTTTCCACTGGTTCAACTGCAAGCTCAATTAGAGACGCTGGCATTGAAGTTACTGAGGTAGTTGAGGTAACTGGTTTTGCTGAAGCACTTGATGGTCGAGTGAAGACTCTGCATCCTAAGATTCACGGGGGACTGCTTGCTGATCTTCGTTTGGTAAATCACGAAGAACAACTTAGGGATCTTGAGATTGAACCTTTTGAACTAGTTGTAGTTAACCTCTATCCATTTGTGTCAACTGTTGCTAGCGGAGCTAAAGGCGATGCCGTTGTTGAGCAGATTGACATCGGTGGTCCAGCAATGGTTAGAGCAGCTGCAAAGAACTATGCCAACGTAGCAATTGTTGTTGACCCAGGTAAGTACGAGAGCATCATCAAGGCTGTATCTGATGGTGGCACACTGCTTGCTGAAAGAAAAGATTTAGCAGCTCTAGCCTTTGCCCACACAGCAAGATACGACAGTGCTGTTGCTAGTTGGTTTGCTGATGAAGTTGAGGCAGCAGCTTTGTCTAACCAACCTAAGGTCACAGAACTAAAGAACCCTGGCTTCCCTCAGCACATCGAACTAGATGCTGAACTACTGAGTGTTCTTCGATATGGTGAGAACTCCCACCAGGCGGCTTCTATCTATAGAAACACAAGTCCGTTAGCTGTTTCAGGTATTGCTCAAGCCAAGCTACACAATGGCAAAGAGATGTCTTATAACAACTACGTTGATGCTGATGCTGCGGTTAGAACTGCCTATGACTTTGATGAACCAGCAGTAGCCATTATTAAGCACGCTAACCCTTGCGGTATTGCAGTTGCACCTAAAGATGCAACAGATCCTATTGCTGCTGCTCACTCAGCTGCTTTCCTATGTGATTCTGTGAGCGCATATGGAGGAGTGGTTGCAGCCAATAGAACTGTCACTATGGGTATGGCATTGAACTTGATTGATATCTTCACTGAAGTGCTTATTGCCCCTGGCTATGAGTTAGAGGCTCTGAGATTACTTATTGAACGCAAGAAGAACTTGAGAATTCTTGAACTACCTAAGAACTACAGTCGTGAATCACATGAGATTAGACATATCTCTGGCGGCTTCTTAGTTCAAGAGACAGACTCTTTCCTAAACTTCTCAACCAACAACTGGAAGCTTGTTAGCGGAGCTAAGCCAGATGAGAAGACCATGGATGATCTGATCTTTGCTTGGCGAGCAGTTCGTGCTGTGAAGTCAAATGGAATTCTTCTAGCTAAAGAAGGTTCATCAATTGGAATTGGTATGGGTCAAGTAAACAGAGTTGACTCATGCAAGTTAGCAGTCACAAGAGGGGATCTGCGTGTTAAGGGATCTGTTGCTGCCAGCGATGCGTTCTTCCCATTCGCCGATGGATTACAGATTCTGATTGATGCAGGTGTGAAAGCTGTAGTTCAGCCCGGCGGATCAGTAAGAGATGAAGAGATTATTGCTGCAGCTAAGGAAGCTAAGCTCACCATGTTCTTCACAGGTGAGCGTCACTTCTATCACTAGAGGTTAGAGACGTCTGCTTGCTTAGCTCTAACAGCTTCAGCAGCAACCTTTAGGGCATCAAGTTCTTCAGCATTAAGTGGTGTTTCAACAATCTGCTTGATTCCACCCTTACCTAGTTTTGCTTCAACACCTAGGTAGACACCTGAAATACCAAACTCACCATCAACCCATGCACATACAGGGAATACAGCTCCACTGTCTTCATGCACAGCTTTAGCCATACGAGCAACAGCGGCACTAGGTGCGTAGTAAGCAGAACCGGTCTTTAGTAGTGCAACAATCTCTGCTCCACCGTTACGAGTCTTATCAACTAGTTCAGCAACCTTGTCAGCTCCAAGCACATCGATGATTGGCTTGCCGTTAACTGTTGAAACTGAAGGAACTGGAACCATGGTTTCACCATGAGAACCCAAGGTAAGAGTCTTCACATCTCCTACTTGAGCTCCAGCAGCTTCTGCTACGAAGTTAGTGAAACGAGCTGTGTCTAGAATTCCAGCCTGACCAATCACTCTTTCCTTAGGGAAGCCAGAAGCCTTTTGAGCTAGAGCAGTCATTTCATCCAGTGGGTTAGAAACTACAAGAATTACAGCGTTAGGAGCGTACTTGGCGATGTTCTTAGCTACGCCGCCAACGATGCCTGCGTTGACCTCTAGAAGATCCATACGGCTCATACCTGGCTTACGAGGAAGACCTGCAGTGATGATGACGATATCGCTGTCTGCAATGGCCTCATAGCCTGTTCCATCAGCCTGGGTGCTAGCTCCCACAACCTTGGTCTCATAGCCCTCAATTGAGCGAGACTGGTTGATATCTAGGGCAATACCCTCTGGCTTGCCTTCAAGGATGTCGGTTAGGACAACGGTGTCGAAGATGTCATATTCAGCTAAACGCTGGGCTGTGGTGGTTCCGTAGAATCCTGAACCAATAACTGAGACTTTACCGTGGCGGGCCATGATGCATTTGCTCCTTGTGGGCTGAATGAGGTGCTTGAGAAGGTATATTTCAATGTATAGCCTACAACTTCTAGATAGACTGAAAGGCTTTGGTAAGGCTCTAACTTACCCCCGGTGAAAGCCCACTCACAGATTTAGGTACTTTTTGGAAACGAAGAAACTCGGTACGGTTCGGACCTTGCTCCGAATTTTCCCATACGCCAAGAAGGCGTTGCCAAGG
>CANLCU010000035.1 GCA_947489135.1 Micrococcales bacterium | reverse complement strand
CGAACAGCTTTTCTAGCATTGCCTTTGACCTTAGACCAGTCAGAGCCACCCATCTTAGAAAGCACAGGTGCTTCCCCACCAACATATCTAGTTAGGAAATCTAACTGATCTGTTGGCACATACAAAACATCTCCAGCTAGCCCTCGCTTAGAAGGTGCATACTCAATGCTCAAGTACTCTCTGGTGTGTTTATTTGCGCCAATACCCATTTGTCTTTGCACCATCTCAACAAAACGACCAATGCCGTGAATCTCATGAACTACATAGTCACCTGCTTTTAGAGCAAGAGGGTCAACAGCTTGGCCTCTCTTGGCAGCAAGTCTTGGTCTCTTAGCTTGGTTATAACCAGCACCTCTGCCGAAGAAATCACTATCGGTTAGAAGAATCAACTTGGCATCGCTAGATGCAAATCCTTTTCTTATTGGAGCTTGAATCAAGATAACTTCAGTTACTTTGTGGTCAATGCTGCTTACTTGTTCAGGAAGTTCTTCGAATACTGATGCTGGAATCTTGGCTGCGTGAAGTAGTTCAGCAATGCGTTCTGCTGTTCCATGGCCAGGAGATGCTATTACTACCTGTTGACCATTAGCTAGCTGATCTGCAATGTAGTCAACTGGTTCAACATCTAGTCCTTTGAAGTTAGGAATCTCTAGAAGGTTTAGAGAAATCTGCTGAGTTTCATCAGCAAGGAATGAAGAGATGCTGATTAGCTGCCTACCATCGAGAGCTGCTGTGAACTCATTCATTGACTTAAAGCCACCGGCACTTAGATCAATAGGAGCTTTAGCTCCTTCTAATGCTGCATCCCAAGCAGCATGCAGGAACTCTTCATTGGTCTCAATAAGGTTTGCTGCTCTTGCCATGGCTTTTTCAGGAGAGAGCAGAACAACATAAGCATCTTTAGCTAAATAATCCGATACCTGGCCTAGAGACTTCACAAGAGCTGGAGCAAGTGATTCCATTCCATCTACTGGAATACCCTGACCTATCTTGGCAAGCATGGTTGAAAGATTAGGGAACTCATGTTCCATCTCTCTAGCTCTAAGAGCAACATCAGGGGTAATGATTATCTCTCTAGCTGGGTAGATGGTTATCTCAGTTGGTCTGCCATCTAGAGATCTTTGGTCAGCTACGCTGAACTCTCTCATCTGCTCTAGTTCATCACCAAAGAACTCAAGTCTTACTGCGTGAGAAGAAGTGGTTGGGAATATATCTAGAATTCCACCGCGAACAGCAAACTCTCCACGCTTAGTCACCATGTCTACTCTTTGGTAGGCAATCTCGACTAGCTTCAAAGTCAGTTCAGGAAGTAGATACTCCCCTGACACTTTCAAACTCAATGGTGGATAGTCAGCTAGCCCAAGAACTACTGGCTGCAAAGCAGCTCTGATGGAGGCAACAACAAAGACTTGTTTATTGCTTTTCTCTTTGTTGAGTTCATTGAGTCTGTGGAGGGTCTTTAGTCTCTTACCAACTGTTTCTGCAGAAGGAGAAAGTCTTTCGTGAGGAAGGGTTTCCCAAGAAGCAAACTCTAGAACCTCAGCATCTGGGTTAGTAGAAGACAGGAACTCAACTAGATCTTCCGCTTCTCTACCTGAGCTAACAACAACTAGTGCCTGCTGAGAGAGCTTCTTGTTTGTGCGCAGATCAGCAATTGAACTTAGAATCCAAGGCTGTGCTCCTGGAGGAGCAACCACCTCTACACGCTTGTTGGCTAGGGCTTTTGAGACCTGAACGAAGGGGTAAGCATCCGAAATTCGGGCAACAAGACGCGAGCACCCCTCAGAAACTTTTATCGCGTCCATGGGGATATTCTAAGTTGATTTGGTTAGTTATATTTCTGCTGGGCTTCAGCCAAGCCAATGGTGGCTATTGCCTCAACAATGTCGGCAGCTAACTCAAGAGTTGTTGGAAGTTCTTCTCGTTCTGTTGAGTTGAAGTCTCTAAGCACATAATCAGCAGCATCCATGCGTCCTGGTGGTCTACCGATGCCTACTCTTACTCTGATGTAGTCATTGCCTATAGCGCTGATGATATCCCTAAGTCCATTGTGTCCACCGTGACCACCGGAGAACTTGATCTTGATTGTCTCTGGGTCAATGTCTAACTCATCGTGAACCACAATAAGGTTCTCTGGCTTTAGGTCATAGAACTTTAGAAGAGCAGAGACAGGTCCACCTGAGGTGTTCATATAGCCAAGAGATTTAGCTAGAACTAGTTTTGGTGCATCAAAGCCAACACCTAGTTTGCCTTCGGCAACTAATGCATGTGCTTTGTGTTGTTTAAATGTTGCGTTAGTTCTTATAGCAAGAACGTCTAAGACCATCTGACCTACGTTATGCCGGTTGTGAGAATAGTCGGGCCCGGGGTTACCGAGCCCGACTATTAGATAAGTCTTCGTAGAGATGACTACTCTGCCTTTGGAGCTTCAGCTGCAGCAGGTGCTGCTTCTGCTTCTTCAGATGCACCAGCACCGGTACCAACAACAGACGCGATTAGTACGTCATCAGCAAAGTCAAGCTTTGCTCCTGCTGGAAGAACGATGTCCTTAGCGGTTACGTGGAAACCAAGACCTTCTTTGTTGAAGACAACTTCAACATACTCAGGGATGGTAGTTGCATCTACTTCAATCTTCACAGTCTTGTGCTCTAGATCGATAACAGTTCCTGACTGTGACTCTCCAACAACGTGTACTGGAACTTCAACGTGAACTCTTTCACCCTTGACGATTTCAACAAGGTCAACGTGTTCGATTACTTGAGTAACAACATCCTTAGATGCGCTCTTTACTAGAACTGTTTCTTTCTTGCCGTTGAGGTCTAGCTCGATGATTGCGTTCTTGTGACGAAGCACAAGTGCGATCTCGTGAGCTGGAAGGGTGATGTGACGTGGCTCTGAGCCGTGACCGTAGATAACTGCAGGAGTTCTACCGGCTGCTCTTGACTTACGGGCTGATCCTTTACCAAAGCTGGTGCGGAATTCGCCTACTAATTTGTTTTCTGACATGAGTTATTCCATTTCATTTAGGTGTTCAACTCAAGCGTGTTACGCGAGGAACCCTGGCTTTTAGGCCTTGACCCCGTCGATTACGGTTACGATTTGTAACCCTCGCCGTTGTTTCTTTAGAAGTCTATTGGGCTTAGAGCCCTATTGGCAACCTCAGGATTTAGACGTGACCGTCAAACAGGCTAGTTACGCTGTCATCGTTGAATACAGAAGAGATAGCCCTAGCAATAAGAGGTGCAATAGATAGGACAGTTAGCTTGTCAAACATCTTTGAAGGGTCAATTGGCAGGGTGTTAGTCACAATTACATTGTCAACATCTGCTCCCGAGAGTCTTTCAACTGCAGGATCACTGAATACAGCGTGAGTTGAGGCAACAATGATTCGACCTGCCCCGTTCTCTCTCAGAGCCTTAGCAGCTGCCACGATGGTGCCAGCAGTATCAATCATGTCGTCAACTAGAACACAGATACGACCTTCAACTTCACCAACTAGTTCATTAACCTGAACCTGGTTTGGCTTGTTAGGGTCACGTCTCTTATGAATGATCGCAAGCGGTGCACCCAGGCGGTCTGCCCAGATGTCTGCAACACGAACTCGTCCTGAGTCAGGAGAAACAACAGTTAGGTTATCTCCACCAAAAGTTTCCTTCACGTAGTCAGCTAGTAGAGGTAATGCCCATAGGTGATCAACAGGACCATCGAAGAATCCTTGAATCTGTGGTGAGTGAAGATCAACAGACATTAGACGGTCTGCTCCAGCTGCTTTGTATAGGTCAGCTACCAAACGAGCAGAGATTGGCTCACGTCCCTTGTGCTTCTTGTCTTGTCTTGCATAAGGGAAGAATGGTGAAACAACTGTGATTCTCTTAGCGCTTGCTCGCTTTAGAGCATCAATCATGATCAACTGCTCCATGAGCTGATCGTTGATTGGAGCAGAGTGAGACTGGATTACGAAAGCATCAACACCACGTACGCTCTCATCGAAACGAACGAAGATTTCACCGTTAGCAAAGTCATACGAGGTGGTAGGGACGATAGGGGTATCTAGCAGGGCTGCTATCTCTTGAGCTAGCTCTGGGTGAGCGCGTCCAGTTGCTAAAAGTAAACGCTTTTCTCCGGTGGCTTTCTTAGGCATTTGCTTTTCTCGTTTCCTAGTTACTCGGTTGCTTTTTTGGCAGCATCTGCTGATGCTGTGTTAGGTCTTTTTGCTATTACCCACTCTGCAAGATTACGTTGTGGAGCAACGTTCATTGCAAGTGCGCCAGGTGCAACATCTTTACGAACAACTGTTCCAGCTGCTGTGTAGGCACCATCACCGATTGTGATAGGGGCTACGAAGACGCTGTGTGAACCAGATCTGACGTGAGAACCAATAACAGTGTGGTGTTTAGCCACACCATCATAGTTAGCGAAGATGGTTCCTGCTCCTATGTTGGTGTGCTCACCAATGGTTGCATCACCAACATAGCTAAGGTGAGGAATCTTTGAACCAGCACCAATAACAGCATTCTTAGTCTCAACAAAGGTGCCAATCTTGCCACCAGCACCAAGATGGGTGCCTGGTCTTAGGTAGCTGAAAGGTCCTACTGTTGCTTCATCATCAATTACTGAGCCAGAGATCTGGGACTTAGTAATTGAAACATTTGAGCCAACCTGAGTATCTGTAATTACTACCTCAGGACCAATGGTTGATCCGCTACCAATTCTTGTAATTCCTTTTAGGTGAGTGCCTGGAAGTAATGTGACATCTTCAGCCAAGACAGCAGTGATGTCGATGAAAGTAGATTCAGGGTGAATGATAGTGACACCAGCGAGCATCCAACCTTCACAGATTCTTCTATTTAGTTCAGAGCTAACCTGCTGCATTTGAACTCTGTTGTTTACTCCAGCAACCAACCAGTTGTCTGCTACCTCAAGAGCATGAACTTGACTTCCTGCTTTTAGGATCTCAACAGCGGCATCAGTAAGGTATTTCTCCCCTGAAGCATTTTGTGATTTAACAGAACCAAGAGCTTGCTTTAGGTGTTTGAAGTCAAAGACATAAACGCCTGCGTTTACCTCTGTAATTGTTCTTTGTTCTTCAGTTGCATCTCGTTCTTCAACGATAGAAACGAATGAGTTAGATTCATCTCTAACAATTCGTCCGTAACCAGATGGGTCATTGAATGAAGCTGTTAGAAGAGTTGCTCCAGCACCAGTGTTTAGGTGAACTTCAATCATTGACTCAATAGTTTGAACATCAAGAAGTGGAACATCACCACTGGTTACAACTACAGCTCCTGAGAAATCAGCTGGTAATGCATCCAGAGCACACTCAACTGCTCTACCTGTGCCTGGAATATCATCCTGAAGAACAATGTGGGCATTTGGGTAGTAAGAGTTGATGTATTGCTCTAGTTTCTCTTTTTCATGTCTGATCACAGGAATGACTTTTTGAGCACCTAGCGCGGAAGCTGTTGCCAAGGCATGACCAAGCATTGGTAGCCCTGAGATCTCATGAAGGACTTTAGGAGTTGATGAGCGCATTCTGGTGCCTTCACCAGCGGCTAGCACGATTACGGCTAAGTGCTGTTCGCTCATCTAACCTCCTATTTACGCTTTTGTTGCTGCTCCCCCAGGATTCGAACCTGGACCGAACACCTCCAAAGGGTGCCGTGCTGCCGTTACACTAGGGAGCAATGTGAACCGTCAAAGACGATTAACACATGCCTAGTCTGCCAGAAACTAGGGCTCTTTATTCTTTAGTTAGCCATCTAGTCTTGAGCCTTGGGCTCCGCCCTTAGAGGTTAGGGCAACAACTCCCTGAGAAATCAATACTTTAGAAACCTCTCTAGCCTTAGCCTCTGATTCAAAGAGGGCAGCAATAGTAGGTCCAGATCCCGAGACCATGGCTCTAATCGCCCCTAGCTCCTCTAGTTGAGCAACCTGCTCGCTTAGAGATGGCATTAGAGAGAAGGCAGCCTGCTCAAGGTCATTAGCCATCCTTGAACCCAGTTCCTCAGCTGATGAAACAGCAGAGATGTCCTTGAGGTCAGTGAATGCTGTTCCAGAACCTAATTCATCAAAGGTAGCAAACACTGTTGGGGTAGAAAGACCTTTATTACTTGCACACAGCAACCAGTTTGTTTGAAAGGAGAGATCTTCTAGAGGAGTAATAATCTCTCCTCTTCCAGTTCCTAGAGCCATACCACCATAAATACAGAAAGGAACATCTGAACCTAGTTCAGCTCCTATTTGAGCTAGCTCATTAATTGAAAGTCTCTCCGTGCCATGTTCTTGGGCCATGAACTCGTTCATTGCAACAAGCATCGCTGCAGCATCTGCTGAACCACCTGCCATGCCTCCGGCTACTGGAATACGTTTATGAATGTCTATTTGAAGATCAGGTGTAGCTTTGCCCAGCTTCTTAGCAAAGAGAACTGCTGTTTTATGAACTAGGTTGCTGTGATCTGTTGGGACAGCATTGATGTGTGCTTCAGGAATAGAATCTCCGTGAACATAAATACTGATACCTGTTCCAGGCTCACCTTTTACTAGTGTCAGTTCTTCTCTTAGGTCTAAGGCTAGGAAAAGAGAGTTCACTGGGTGGTAGCCGTTAGCAGCTAGCTGACCTACTTCAAAAACGAGGTTTACTTTAGCGGGAGCTGATGCTCTGATGATTGTGCTCATCTGCCAACCTGACTTGCTACACGGGTAAGTAATTCATTCCAGAATACTGTTCGATTCTTAACAGTTGCTTTACCTGCAATGAACTCGTGCTCAACCAATACTTCACAGTTAGAGCCAGCATCTTGGAAAACAATGGTGGCTCTGGTGCCATCTTCAAAGGTAAGCACTAGTCGCTCTGAATCTGTGATCTTTAGGAAGCGTTTGAATTCATCGCCATAAAGCTTCTCTGAATTCAAAATGCTAAACACTCTCACTCTTGATGCTTCAATTACCTTCGAGACTCTGACTACTGTGTCACTAACTGCATTGGTCTTAGGTTCTTCACGCCATTTCAAATACATCAGAGCGATAGATGTTGCCCACCACTTTTGAACTCGGTGTGTTTCCTGAAGCCAAGAAGCAATAGCTCTTTGTTTTGATTCACGGTGTTCAGATTGAAAAATTATTTCCAGCCACTGCTCTTTTTGTTTACCAGTGTTGGCGGCTAATTGATCAGATCCCAAATCTGCAGTTGCCGCTTTATCTGGAATGAACATTGCTCTACGGCCAGATTTCTTTGAAGGTTCCCTCTGCGTTGAAGGGTGTCCCTGAAAGACAGGAAGGTCATCGAATATGCCTGAGTCTTTAGTCTTCTTCTTGAACATCTAGGCCTGCTTTGCTTTCGCAATTGCAACAAAGTCCATAATGTTTAGAGCTTCTCCACGTTTAGATGGGTCAATACCCGCTCTAACCATGACCTCCTCAGCAAGAGCAGCAGATCCAGCCCAACCAGCTAGTGCTTGTCTAAGCGTCTTTCTTCTTTGCGAGAAAGCATTATCAATGACAGCAAATGTTTCTAATCTGAGTTCTTCAGTTCCTAGAGGAACATCTCTCTTCACGAAGTAGACAAGAGCTGAATCAACGTTAGGAGCAGGCCAGAAGATGTTTCTACCGATGTTTCCTGCAAGGTTGGCATTGGCATACCAGGCCAGCTTCGCACTAGGCACCCCATAGACCTTAGAGCCTGGGGCTGCAGCAAGTCTGTGGGCTACCTCTGCTTGAACTAGAACTAGACCTGAATGAATGGTTGGGAACTGTTCTAGGAAGTGAAGAAGCACTGGAACAGAGATGTTGTAAGGAAGGTTAGCTACCAGAGCATGAGGAGCAAGTGGTAGTTCAGTTACTTTCAAAGCATCAGCCGTAACTAGATAAAAGTTTTTACCTGGAGCACGCTTAGCAATTGTTTCTTCAATTGCTGCTGCCATCTTGTTATCTATCTCAACAGCAATGACGTTCTCTGCTTGCTCAAGAAGACCAAGGGTTAGAGAGCCTAAGCCAGGACCAATCTCAACTACTGTTTCAGATCCAGTCAGCTTTGCTGCCTGAACAATTCTTCTAATTGTGTTTGGGTCAGTTACAAAGTTCTGACCTAGTTTCTTGGTTGGAGCAACACCTAGAGAGTCTGCTAGTGCTCTGATGTCTGCTGCACCTAATAGCTCAACCATTTAGACCCTCTGCCCATGAGCCATAAACAGCTTCTGTATTCTTTGTGATCTGAGCAGCGAGTTCATTGGTGCTCACACCTCTTACCTTGGCCATGGCTCTCAAAGTAATTCCAATTAGGTAAGGAGAGTTAGGTCTACCTCTAAGTGGTTCAGGGGTTAGGAAAGGTGCATCTGTTTCAACCAAGATAAGTTCTGGTGGCAACATCTCAAGAGCTACTCTTAGTTCCTCGTTCTTTTTGAAAGTCACTGTTCCAGCAAAAGATGCATACCAACCATTGTCAATAAGTATTTGAGCTAGCTCTCTGTCACCGCTGAAGCAATGAAACACTGTTCGTTCTGGTGCACCAACTCTTAGCAGTGTTTCAACAACATCCGCATGAGCATCTCTGTCATGGATCTGCATAGCTATGTTGTTTTCTTTAGCAATTTCAATGTGTGCTTCGAAGCTGTGTTGTTGAAGAAAGAGAAGTTCTTCTGTTGTTCTAAAGTAATCAAGGCCAGTTTCACCAACTGCTCTAACTCTTGGTTCTTTAGCTAGCTCTGCTATTTCAGCAATAGCGCTATCGAGTTCTCTAACGTTTTTGTATTCAGCAGCAACGTTTGGATGCAGTGCTACTGCTGCCAATAACCTGGGTTCAATAGCGGCAGTTCTAGCAGACCATTTAGATGTTTCAACAGAACCACCTACTTGAACTGCTCCTAGGATTCCTGCTTGGTCTGCTAGTTCAAGATGCTCACGGTAATCCATTGGGTTTTCACCATCAGCTATTTCTAGATGAGTGTGGTTATCGTAGGTGCCAACCTCTAGTGGTTCAGGAACATCTGGGTAACTTAGATCTCTTGAAGAGCCATCTTCTGCTTTGCGGTGTCTAACCCGAATATAGTTTTCGCTTGGCAGATCTTGATTTGGCTCTGTGCCCATGGG